>JBBTGV010000077.1:0-10317 GCA_038041305.1 Deltaproteobacteria bacterium
GGCAGCAGCCCGAAATAGCCCTCAATCGCCGCCTTATCAATCCCCTTCGGCGTAAGGAGCTTTATAATATGCCCTCTTATTCGTTTTATTTTTTTATCCGCCTCCTCAAGGTCAAAACCGCCGCGCTCAAGCACGGTAATGCACTTAAAGAACAGCTCCTGAAAAAGCGCGTCCTTCCACTTGTTCCAGACCTCTGGGCCGACCGCCCTTACATCCGCGAATGTAAGGAGATAAAGCATGTTGAGCCTTTCAAGGTCGCCCACCTTTTTCGCGAAATCAATAATGAGCTTTTCGTCATGCATGTCCCTGTACTGGGCGGTGTCCGCGAGTATGAGGTGGTTTTTAACGAGGAACTTAACGGTCTCGGAATCGTCCTCGTTTAGGCCGAGCCTGTTGCATATCTCCTCGGTCATCGCGGCCCCCTTTGCGGCGTGCCCCTTGCCCCTGCCCTTTCCGATGTCGTGAAGGAGCACGGAGAGTATAAGGAGCGCCTTGTTCGGCGTTTCCTCAAGCATGGTTGCGTGCACTGGAAACTCCGGCTTGTATTCATGTTTGAGCCGCTCAATCTCGCGCACGGCAAAAAGCGTATGCACATCCACGGTGTATATGTGATAGACGTCGTGCTGCACCTTGCAGGTTATCTCGTTGAATTCCGGGATAATCCTGCCGAGGACCTTTAACCTGTGCATCTCAAAAAGCGTTTGATAGACATTGACCCCGTTAAGTATCTTTAGAAACAAAGACGCGCAATCCCCTGAGGTGAAAAGGCCGTCAATATCGCTGTGAAGGATCATGTCCCTTGCCGCCTGTTCCAGCTTGAGTCCGCGGGTCTGCATGTAAAGAAACGCGCGCGTCTGCGCCACCGCGTCAATTGAGAACCGCGCCGGGTCCTTAACCTTAAGCGTGTCGCCTGACGCCTCAAATACCTCGTCAAGGGACGCGGTATGCTTCGGCCACAGTCCTTTCTTCGCGTCTCTCTCCAAACACCTTGATATGACGAGTTCAGAGTAGCGGTTTATGTTGGCCGCGCACCTGTAGTACTTCTGCATGAATTCCTCAACGGCGAGGGAGTGTTCCGAGTTTTTGAAATTAAGGACATCCGCGAGCCTTTCCTGATGGTCAAACGCAAGCTGGTCAACCTTCCTGCCTGTTTCAAAATGAAGCTCATTTCTCACCCACAGGAGAAAATCAAGCGAGCCATCAAGAAGGCTTTTTTCATCCGGCTCAAGCAGTCCGTCAGAGGCGGCCCCGGCGTTCTTAGCCTTTTCAATCCACATCGCGGTGTGAAAATCCCTTAGTCCACCCTCGCCTTCCTTGACGTTCGGCTCAAGTATGAAAACAGACTCCCCGTATTTAAGATGCCTGAGCCTGCTTTCTTCCAGCTTCTCGCTGATGAAGTTTTCGGCGCGCTTTTGGGACGAGAGGGTTTTTGAAACATCTTCCGCAAGGCGGCTGTAAAGCGCGGGGGCGCCCGCTATCAGCCTCCGGTCAAGGAGCGCGGTCATCGTCTTAAGGTCTTCCTTTGCGAGGCCGATGCACTCGTCAACTGATCTTATGCTGAAGCCCAGGTCAAGCCCCGTGTCCCAGAGTATATAGAGGAACTGTTGCGTAAATTCTTCAATCTCGCGCGTAATCTTTTTCCCGTAAAGCAGCATCATGTCTATGTCCGAGCGTATATTAAGCTCAGCCCTGCCGTATCCGCCTATCGCGGCGAGGCAGAGCCCGTCCGGACACTTGAACTCGGTGGTCTTTACGCTAAAGAGAGAGCTTATAATGACGTCAACGGACTGCGTGTATGACTTGCATATCTTGAATCCGGCCGGTTCTGAAAGGTGGGCGAGCCGCAGGTCTTTTTCAATGTCCTTAAGAAGGTCTTTTATCAAACCGGCCGCGTTGCCGCCGTCGTTGAGGGACCTTTGCAATGCGTCTGGTCTTAACATGGAGTCCCGCTAAACAGGGCCCGCGCCGTTCATATAACGGGCAACGCCTGTCGTGATGCCTTCAACAATCTCTTTTAGGTAAAGCTCGTTCTTCAGTCTTTTTTCCTCGTTCGCGTTGCTTATGTAAGACACCTCAATAAGTATGCAGGGCATCTTCGTCCCGACAAGCACGTAAAACGGCGCGCCCTTTACCCCGTTGCTCTTTACATTGTCGTATTTCTTGGAAACACCCGCTACGAGGTTGTCATGCACGGCGGCCGCAAGGCGCCGCGAATCGTTAGTCTTCGTTGTCCTCATAAGGTCGTTTAAGATAAATTCAAGGTCTGACACCGCCTTTGCGCTCGTTGAGTTCTCCCTTGCCGCGAGGCGTCTGGCCTCCGCGTCCTTTGATATGTCAAGCACATAGGTCTCTATGCCTGACGCGCTCCTTTTAGGAGAGGCATTCACGTGTATTGAGATGAAGAGGTCCGCATCCTGGCTGTTGGCTATCGCGGTCCTCTCCTCAAGCGGGATGAATACGTCCTCGCTGCGCGTCATTATTATCCTTGCGCCGGACTCTTTTGCGAGCCTTTGCCTGAGAAGCCTCGCGATCTTAAGCGTAACGTCCTTCTCTTTCAGGCCGGACCTCCCTATGGCGCCGGGGTCCTTGCCGCCGTGGCCAGGGTCAATCACGATCTTGCTCGCCGTCGGGGCCATTTTGCCGCCGGGCGTCTCGCCCTTCGCGTCTTTGATGAACGGGAGGTCTTTTTTTATGATGCCGTCGGCGCCATGCCCGTCTTTTTTCTCCCCCATAACGTCAATGATTATCCTGTATGGGTCTTCAAGCGGAAAGACCTTGTAATCCGATATGGATTCAACGTCCAGCACGACCCTTACCGTGCCGGCATTATGCTGAGCCGCTCGCGCCATCTTAAGCAGGCCGTCGTTTATCGGTATGGGCTTCTTAAGGGAGTTCGGCAGCGTTGCGCCTTCTATGTCAATGTAAAGCCTCTTCCACGGCATGTTTATCGCCGGGTCTTTTTCAAGGAGCTTGTGGGTGAACGAGGTTTTTTTAGTAAGGCTTATTACAATGCGCGTGTAGGCGGGGTTTGTCCAGTGTTTGATCTCCGTTACCTCCGGAGCCACGTCAACCGCGCCGTGGGACAGGTATGCCGGCAGGGACAGGAAAAATACGGAAAAAAGCCCGATTATTAAGGCGCGAATCTTATGCCTGTTGAAAAAGAAATTCAAGGAAGCTGCTCCTTTACTCATCGCAGAATTTATCCTTTAACGCGTTAAGGCCTTGAAGCGCCTCAAGCGGGGTCATCCTGTTTATGTCAATGGCCTTAAGCGCCTTTAAAAGCAGGTCTGTTGATTCTGTTTTTTTCGCGTCAATTACCGGATTATCCGCATACGCGTCCCTCTGGCCGATCCTCGGCGCGCCCTTTTCGTTTAATTCGTTCTTTTCAAGGTATTTCAGTATGCCCCGCGCCCTCTCAATCACATCCTTAGGCATGCCGGCCATCTCGGCGACATGAATCCCGTAGCTACGCGATACGCCGCCGGGGACCACCTTTTTAAGGAACACTATCCTGCCGTCGTGCTCTGATACGGACATATTATAATTTTTGACCCTTTGCTTTGTCAAGGCCATCTCCGTAAGCTCGTGATAGTGCGTTGCAAAAAGGGTCTTTGCGCTTCCGTTGTCGTGCAGGTATTCCACCACAGCCCATGCGATGCTCAGGCCGTCAAAGGTTGATGTGCCCCTGCCTATCTCGTCAAGTATCACGAGGCTCTTGTCGGTAGCATTGTTCAGTATATTGGCCGTCTCAAGCATCTCGACCATGAAGGTGCTTTGCCCCTTCGCAAGGTCGTCGGAGGCGCCGATCCGCGTGAATATCCTGTCAACGACCCCTATTGACGCCGAGGTCGCCGGGACAAACGAGCCCATCTGGGCCATGAGGACGATAATGGCGTTTTGCCTGAGATACGTTGATTTGCCGGCCATGTTCGGGCCGGTTATGATCATTATCCGGTTTTCTTCCGGGCCTATGTGGAGGTCGTTGGGCACGAATCCGTGCCCGGTAAACTCCTCAACCACGGGGTGCCTGCCCGCGTCTATGAATATTGAGTCAGAGGCGTTTACGACGGGCTTACAGTATTTTTGCTCCTCGGCCCTCTGCGACAGGGATGCGATAACGTCAAGCGATGCAATTTTTTCAGCGGCGGCCTGAATCCTTTTCGTGAATTTTAAGAGCCTTTGCCTTATGTCCGAAAAAAGGGACGCCTCAAGGGAAAGCGATTTTTGCTCCGCCGAGAGGACGGTCTGCTCAAACTCCTTAAGCTCTTCGGTTATGAAACGCTCCGCGTTTGCAAGCGTCTGCTTTCTTATGTAGTGGGCAGGAATGTTTGAGAGGTTTGACTTCGTAACCTCTATGTAATAGCCGAACACCCTGTTGTAACCGACCTTGATTGAGTTTATGCCTGTTGACTCCTTTTCCTTTGCCTCAAGCCCTGCAATCGCGGTTTTCGCGCTGCCTGACAAATCCCTGAGTTTGTCAAGCTCATTTGAATACCCCCTTTTTATGACGCCCCCGTCCTTAAGGGAATGAGGGGCCGGCTCCGCGATTGATTCCTCTATAAGGCCAGTTGCCTCGTTTACCGGGTCCATTGTCGCGTAAAGCCCCTTAAGCAGAGACGATGAACCCGGTGTCTTAAGCGCGTCCTTTATTTCAGGGACCGCATTAAGGGAGGTCTTTAAGGCCAGCAGATCCCGTGGCCCGGCTATACCGACCGAGATCCTCGCGCAAAGACGCTCAAGGTCGTAGACATTCTTAAAGGCCTCCTGTATTGTCTTGCGGGTTCCGCGCTTATCAATCAGCGCCTCAACGGCGTCAAGCCTTTGGTTAATCTCATCGCAGTCCTTCAGTGGATTGAGCAGCCACGAGTTAAGGAGCCTGAAGCCCATGGGAGTCTTTGTCCCGTCAAGCACGTGAAGAAGCGAGCCGGATTTTTCCCCTGTTGAGAGGCCCTTGACTATCTCAAGGTTTCTGCATGTTGAACCGTCAATAACGAGATGCCTGTGCGCATAGTAAGGCGTACACGGCCTTAAATGGGACAGGTCTGATCTCTGGGTCTCCTTTGCGTAAAAAAGAAGCGCCCCGGCCGCCCTGACTGCGTTCGTCAACTCGGCGCACCCAAGCCCTTCAAGCGAGGATATTGAGAAGTGCTCACTAATGCGCCCAAGCGCGATGTTATATCCAAAGTCAAAAACCGGAAGCACCGTGGCCTTTATCTTTGGGGACAGGCTTGAGAGAAAACCCGTTTCTGAATCTTGAGGCACGATAATCTCGGCTGGTTCAAGCCGCCTTATCTCGTCCACAAGCTCATTGTTGTTAAGCTCCGTAAGCCTGAATTCGCCCGTGGAGGCGTCCATGTAAGCAAAACCAGCGGCTTTTTTTCCGGCAAAGATTGACGCTATGTAGTTGTTGGCCTTCGGGTCAAGGAGGTTCTCCTCAAGGGCGATGCCTGGTGTAATTATCCGCGTTACGGCCCTCTCTACAATCCTGTTGGTCTCTGGCTCTTCAATCTGCTCGCAGATCGCAACCTTATGTCCCTGCTTTATGAGCCTCGCAATGTATGCGCCCGCGGAATGATGCGGCACCCCGCACATGGGGATGCGCCTTTCCCTGTCCCTTGACGTAAGCGCGATATTCAACGCCCTTGACGCAATTGCCGCATCCTCAAAGAACATCTCGTAGAAGTCTCCCATCCTGAAAAACAGTATCGCGTCCCTGTGTCTGGACTTTATATCGGCATATTGCCGCATCGCCGGCGTGTGCTCTTTTTGATTCATTAAAATAATTAAACAATCCAGTCGGTTTCTTGAAAATCCTCATGCGGGACATCAAGTATCAGGAAGCCCCTGACAGGCCATCTTTCAGCGCCGAGATCAGGGGTGTCCACTGTAAAAAAGAGCCTTATCTCAGTGCCTTTTTTTGCGCCCATGGCGTCAAGCGGCAAGGCTATCTCTGTTACGGCGTTTGATTTTATGGCGGGCCTTTCTCCGGTCTCAACCCATTTGTCGCTGTCTTCGGGCTTATGAAGAAGCACAGCGGATGAGTCTTCGCGCCTTATGGAGGCGTTTAGTTTTATATGACCCGGATGGATGACATTTATAGTGAGGCCCCAGGCCTTGTCGTACTTCGCGTGCTCCCTCAGGTAGTCAAACCTCAGATAAAGGGTGTCTTCTGAGAATCCGTATGATATTGAGTCAATAAGGCCCATGCGCTGCAGTTCAATATGCATCGCGCTGCCGAAGTAAAGCCGCTCCACCCTGCCCGCGGCAAGCCATTCAAAATAACTGGTGATCTCCCCGTCTATCTCAGGGGTCAGATAAGCCGTGGGCTGCGTCGTGGGCCTGTAGCCCTTGGCCTCCGAGGATATCGGTATGTCAAGACCAAGGGGAGGCTCTATTCCAAGAAGCGTATAGACCCTTTTTATGTAACGCCTGAAAAGCGCGTCAAAGTCCTCGTCGCTCGCCGAGGAATGCTCCTCGCCGTACCACCAGAACCAGTCGCTGCCCTCGGCCGCGTATAACGCATCCCACGCCTCTTTTACGGCTGGAAGCGTTTTTTCGTAATCAGGCGAGTTTTTTAGCCCTTCTTCATAACGGACAAGCGCTGAGCGCGCCTCGTCTATGAAGTCCCATGCGGTATTGTCCTCAATGTGCCCGATCCAGATCTTGAAATTATGATTTATCCATGAGCCCGGGTAGACCCAGTCGAGGGAATCCCTCTCCGCGTTTTCATGGAGATGCTCGCTTACGGTCACGCACTTTAGTTTCGGATTTTCGCTGAGCCTCGCATAAAGGCATCTGAGGAAATCCCTGCCGTCGTTCCTGTACGTCTCCCATGCGTTCTCGCCGTCAAGTATTATGCTTACGAGGTGCCTGCCTGGGTTTTCAAGCATGTCGTGTATGCGTTGAAGCCTTGAGACGAAATCAGAGGCCGCGGCCTCCGGGTCCATCCGCGCGTATTCAAAACCGATAAGGTCCGAGAGCACGTGGTCCCGGAATATCATCGCCACGCTCCCGTTTGCGGTCTGAATTGAATACGGCCTGTAAAGAAACGAGTCGTAGCAGTGGCCCGATTTGTCCCTTCTTATGGGCCTTCTTAATGAATTGGAGAGTATCTCCTCGTCGGTTGCGACCCATTTAATGCCGTCTTTCGCGACGAGGTTAAGCATATCCATGCTCACGGAGCCTTCCGAAGGCCACATGCCGGACGGCGGTTCATTGAACGTGCGCCTGTAGAGCTCAAGGGCCTTTTTTATCTGCGCCTCGGCGTCCTCAGGATGCGTGAACCTGTTTTTGGGGAGCGTAATGTGCGGCATCGCCTCCCTTGCGGAAAAACTGTCGCAGAGCAACGGCAGTATCGGGTGATAATACGGAGAGGTGCTTATCTCTATAAGCCCCTTGTTTTTAAGCTCCGCGTATTTGGGTACGATTTTTTTCGCAAGCTCAATCTGGGCCTCAAACAGGCGCCCCTTTTCCTCCTCGGTGAAGTTTGAACCCTTTTCCGTGAGGTGGCTTAAAAACCCGTCTTTTGAGCGCAAATGCGGGTCAATCCATACAAGATTGAAAAGCACCTGCAGGTCAAGAAAATCCTGCGTTCCGAAATATCTGAGCGCGTTTTTTGTGTCATCCGTGGAATTTGATATGCCCCTTTTAAGCAAAAGCTCCCTGTACCGCGCAACCGGCCTTATCATGTTGTCCCAGTTTGCGTGGAAAAAGTTCTGGAGCATGAATATCTTCTCGTCCTTCTTAAGCCCCGAGGCGGGCTTAATAGCCATGTCCCTGTACCTGTCCTTTGCCCTGCCTCCGGCGTATTCGTTTATCTGCTCTATCAGGCACGGGACGAGGTTGAACGTCTGGTGCACCTGCGGGAACTCCTCAAGCATCGCCGCCATGTCGTAGTAGTCCTTCGTGCCGTGCAAAAGAACCCATGGCATGTGGTACTCGCCGGTAAAGGGGTCTTTGTACATCGGCTGATGCATATGCCACATGAACGCTATGTTTAGCCTGTTGTCCATTGTATTCCCGTTAAAGTCACTTCAGTTGTCCCGCTGGAATACCTTCCCCGCGCCCTACTCAGGCTCAAAGAGCTGCAGTACCCCGGCATCATTCATTACCGCGAGATATCGCCCGGTGGATGCGCCGTATGAGCTGATGGTTTCGTCAAATGTCCTCTGCCAGAGGGGTTGACCGTCCTTTATCCCGATGGCATAGAGCCTTGCCCGCGCCTCGGACAGGTGCTCAATGCCGAGGAACGGCTTTTTGTAGTTAAGAAACGCGAATAAGACGTTGTCCGTCGCGGTGAGCGATGCGACAACGCCCTCGGGCTTAAGGCTCCAGCGCTTCTTGCCCGAGGGCAACTCAAAAAACGAGATCTCCTCAGGCCCGGCCAGGACCAGGCCGTTTTCAATGGCAAGAAAATCATAGGCCTTCGCGAATCTAAAGGTATCCGCAATCTCGCCGTTTGCCTTGTTGAACGATACGATGGAATTCGCGCCGTCTATCATGAAAACGCCCCGGCTGGTGACAAGAGGCGTTCTCCTTATTATTCCGTGGGATTTAAAGTCAATTGTGGTTTTTTTAGCCCAGACCTCCTTGCCCGTGGCCGCGTCAATTGAGACAAGGTAGCCGTCTGGGAAAAGATGATAGAGCCTGCCGTCGGCGTATGCCGGAGAGCCGATAATCCTCGGGGCAATCGTCTGGTAGGATGTCCTGACATAGGCCCAGAGCTTTTCCCCCGTATCAATGGAGACCGCGTAGAGCCGCCTGTCGGCGGTTGAGAAAAAGACGTCTTTATCCGTGATAACGGGAGAGGACAGCACCTCGGATCTCGCCTTGAAGCTCAAGGCCTCTTTTCCGTTTGTCCTGTCAAGACACTTAAGCTCGCCTTCAACGGTGCCGAAGCACACGAGTTTTTCGCCGGCCGAGGCCGGGGCCTCAATGGGCGAGCCCGCATCATACGTCCAATTGACATCCCCGCTTTCAATGTCCATGGAATAAAAGCGGCCCTTTTTGGACCCTGCGAAAATGGTATGGCCGGATATGACGGGGGATGCGTAGACCTGCGGCCTTCCGGCCTCCAGCGCATCGGATAATGTGGACAGATCCCTCTGCCATTTCAGCCTCATGGGGACGCTGATGTCATGAGGCGCCGTGTTCGTCCGCGCATCGTCGTGCATGAAGGCGCCCCATTCCGAGACCGCGGCGTCATAAGCCACCCGGCCGGCGCAGGACGGAAGCATCATGAAACCGGCAAGGATAGATGCCGTGAAAAGGCGTTTGAGACGGCCGTTAACCGAGTTCATTCAAAAGCCTCTTTGCGTTGTCTTCCATAGCCTTAAAATCCCTTTCGTCAAGCCCGGCGCCGAGCGCGACATTCAATGCGGCTTCGCGGCAAAGGATGTCCTGAGGCGCGTGCGAGTCGCTGTTTAGGACAAGGCTCGCTCCGGCCTCTTTCGCGGCCTTCGCCACATGACCGTTGGAAATGGAGTGACAGGGCCTGCTTGTAATCTCAAGGCATACATTCCGTACCTTCGCCAGAAGACAATCCTCCCTTGATATCAGCCCCGGGTGCGCGAGTATGTTCACGCCCGCGTTTATAAATGCGCGGTTTGTGCCGTCCTCCACCGGCTCGGCACTGGTCTGCCCGTGGCCAACGACTATCTTCGCGCCGAGGGAACGCGCCTTTTTGACAAGCGCGGCAATCCGGCCAATGGGGATGTGGGTAAGCTCAACTCCCGGCAGCGCAATAAAAGCGGTTGCTTTTTTCATCTCAGCGCACGCCTTTTTGCACTGTTTTATCACTAATTCAATGTTGGAATCGTCCGCGTGGTCGGTGATTGCAAGGCCGGTGTAGCCGGCCACCCTTGCGCGCCGTATAAGCTCGGACGGCAACAGCTCGCCGTCGCTTAAGAGGGTGTGCATGTGCAGGTCTATCATTGGGCGCCTCCCCTTTCTCTGTATGCCGTCATGCGATATTGCCTTTTATAATATGCCTGAAAACATCGGCAGCCCCTGTCCCATGATTTACGATGAAAAACGAATTTCCCTCGGCCTCGCTGAGCTTAAACTCGTTTTTTAATTCCAACGCCCTGTCTTCTCCCCTGCCTTGAGACAGAAAGACATGGGCGCATGGGACCCTCTTATTCGCCAGCATAAATTCCTTGATAGACAGAAGCTCGTTTACGGAGTCTGACCGGGCCCTGTCCAACAGCAGTATCAAGCCTATAAGTCCGGACGAAAACGACCGGCAAAGAGGCCCGGCCCCGGAGATCCCGGGGACAGTGAAGATTATAACATCCGTTATGCCGTAGAACCTAATAC
>JBBTGV010000078.1:0-5973 GCA_038041305.1 Deltaproteobacteria bacterium
AAGATATTGGGCGAGCTTGACATAGCTGAGAAAAGGCTTCCGCAGGACGGGAGGTTCTTCGTAAAGATAGGCAGCCGCGACATTGACATAAGGCTCTCAACGCTGCCCACGATATTCGGCGAAAAGGCCGTTATGAGGCTTTTGGACAAGGGAAAGATGATACTGGACATTGAGCACTTAACCCCGCTGGCCGATACGCTTGAATTGATTAAAAAGATAATCTTACGGCCATTCGGCATGGTGCTTATCACAGGACCGACCGGAAGCGGAAAGACGACGACGGCGTATACGCTTCTCTCCCTTCTCAACACGGCAGGGAAAAACCTTGTTACGGTTGAAGACCCGGTTGAGTACCACATAAAAAGGATAAATCAGGTGCAGGTAAACCCAAAGGTGGGCGTTACCTTTGCAAGCGCGCTCAGGCATATACTAAGGCAGGACCCCGACATAGTGATGATCGGAGAGATAAGGGACAAGGAAACCGCGGAGATCGCGATACACGCCGCGCTTACGGGACACCTCGTGATATCAACGCTGCACACGAACGACGCCGTTGGCACGATATCAAGGCTTCTGGACATGGGTGTTGAGCCGTTCCTCGTGTCCTCGGCGATAACCTGCATAGTGGGGCAGCGGCTCGTAAGGAGGCTCTGCAAAAACTGCGCCGCGCCGTATGACGCCACACCCCAGATGCTCCATGAACTCGGCATAAGGTTTCCGGAGGGCAAGACCCCTAAGTTTTTCAGGGGCGCCGGATGCCCTCAGTGCAAGGGCACGGGGCTTAAGGGCAGGGTAGGTATATACGAGCTACTTCTCATAGACGATGATATCAAGGCATTGATACTGGAGAAAAAGGACGCGTCCGCAATACTGGATGCCGCGAAAAAGAAGGGATTCAAGACATTGAGGCATCAGGGCATCAGGACCGTCCTTGCCGGACATACGACGGTTGAAGAGGTGTTGCAGGCGACTCAGGCGGTTGAATGATTTTTATACGGCGCCTTGAACTAACGCTAAACAAGCGCCGAACTCCACGGGCGCAAAATAAAAAAATATCTTAAAAAATAAAAATGCCTTTTTTCCGGTATAGGGCAAGGGACAAGCGGGGTGGTCTTGTAACGGGAGACATGGAGGCAACCGACCATGCCTCGCTTGAGTCCGCCCTTGACAAGATGGGCCTTATCCCGGTAAAGGTCGTCTCAAGGACAAAGGCGCAAAAAAAACTGCCTGATCTGAAATCCCTTTTCGCAAGGGTGCCGCAGCAGGACTTAATCCTTTTCAGCCGCCAGCTCGCAACGCTTTTCGGCGCGGGCGTGCCTCTCACGCGCGCGATATTCTCGCTTGAACGGCAGGCGACGAGCCCGGTCTTCACCAATATCATAAAAACCATGAGGGAGGACATTGAGGCGGGTTCAAGCTTCGCGAACGCGATAAAAAAACACCCGAAGGTCTTTCCCGAGCTTTACGCGAGCATGATTGAGGCGGGCGAGGCGGGCGGCATCCTTGACAACGTGCTGGACAGGCTTGCCCTCATGCTTGAGAAGAACGCGGAAAACAAGGCGAAGGTCAAGAGCGCTACCCTTTACCCCAAGATAGTGATTGCGGCGATAATCGTCGCGGTCATAGTTCTCATGACATTTGTCGTGCCCAAGTTCGCGAAGCTTTACGCCTCGTTCAAGGTTGAACTGCCCCTGCCGACAAGGATGCTCATAGCAATATCAAACGGATTCGTATCATACTGGTATATCCTCTTCGGCGGCGCGATAGCGGTATTTTTCCTGTTAAGGCTTTACGTCTCAACTGAGCAGGGCAGGCTCAGGTGGGACTCAATCAGGCTACGGATACCCATATTCGGTCCGCTTGTGCTGAAGGCGATACTTTCAAGGTTTGCCCGCGTCTTAGGCTCACTTTACAAAAGCGGTCTGCCCATACTCCAGTCCCTTGACATCGTGTCAAGGGCCGTGGAAAACAGGGTCTTATCAATGGAGGTGAAAAAAATTGAGGATGAGGTGAGGTCGGGCAAAAGCCTGTCCGAGCCAATGGCGGCAAGCCCCAATTTTCCCCCCATGGTCGTGCAGATGATAACCGTCGGAGAGGACACCGGCAACCTTGACGACATGCTTGAGAAGGTGGCCGAGTACTATGATCAGGAGGTTGACACGACAATAAGAAACCTGACGACAACGCTTGAGCCGGTGCTGCTGGCCTTCATATTCGGCATGGTCTTGTTCCTCGCGCTTGCCATATTCCTGCCCATGTGGGACATACTTAAGATCGTAAGGGTAAAATAACCGGAGTGAGCCGGACTTGAACGGACGCGAAACCCGGCCTAAAAACCAGACCTTACCCCAAACCTATCCATGAAAAACGCATTTATCGCCAAAACATCCGGCAGGACGGTCCTTGAGTCTATCCTTGTGATGATATTCATCTCCATAATCCTCTTCATCGCGATTGACAGGTACGCGTCTTACGCGAAAGGCATAAAAGAAACGCTTCTCCGTGTGGAGCTGTCAAACCTGAGAACATCAATAAACTACTATGCGGCCGCCTACAAAAGGCTGCCAGAGTCATTAAAGGCCCTTGTTGAAGAAGGCTCGGCATCCGCAAAAAAAGACATAGAGGGCACGGACTACAACATCATCATATCCGGCAAATACGTTGAGGGGATGTCGGTTGACGCCGGAGGTTATCCCCTGGACCCTTTTGGCGCGAGGTTCGGCTATGACCCGAAAACCGGCAGGGTAAGATCCGGTAGCATCGGCTATGAAAAGTGGTGACCGGGCTAAAGTTTTGATGCGGTCATCCGATAAAAACCTTGACATTCTTGTTAGTTATGCTAAATTTGAAATGGCATTGAATTTAGAAAGGAGGCAGAGTGCATAGATGATAATAAAAGAACAAAAGGGTTTTACGCTCATTGAGCTTGTAATGGTGATTGTCATCCTTGCGATACTCGCCGCGGTTGCGGTGCCGAGATTCATTGACCTGCAGACGGACGCAAAGAAGAGCACCGCGAAGGGCGTGGCAGGGGCCATCGCAGGCTCGGCCAACATACTGCATGCCCAGTACCTGCTTAAGAACACTGCATACGCAATCGGGACGACAGGCGGGCCGAACACGGGCATCCTCTACAGCTCCAACATAGAGGGCGCCGATGTCGTTGCAGACCTTACGACCCTTGTTACCGGAGACGCCACGGTCGGGATTATAACAATCACAGTGGGCGGAGACGCATACACGATGAATCTTACGATGGGTTCGTCATCAAACGGCCCAAGGGTTAAGTATAATTTTTAGCCGCATCTTTAGCGTCATAATATCCGTCTGATTTAAGCCCGTTATCGCCGACACGCGGTAACGGGCTTAAAATTTATTTTGCGTCTCTCTGTTTAAGAGACTATCCCCCGTGCAGAGTCCAACATCAGTCCACAGGCTTAAAATAACCTTAGTATTTGCCTTCTTTGTTTTTGTATCGGCGGCGTATTTTTACCCGGCCCTAAGCGGCAGGCTCCTCTTGACGGAGCGCGATCTGGCCCTTTTCTTCATCCCGCCGAGGATGCTCTGGGTTGAGGCGATAAAAAATCTGGAACTCCCCCTGTGGAACCCGTATTCATTCAGCGGACACCCGCTTATGGCCACCCTCCAGCCCGGGGTTTTCTATCCGCCAAACATCCTGCTGATACTCCTGCCCTTCAACGCCGGGTTTAACCTGACGATAGTGCTTCACTTCCTTATGGCGGGGATTTTCACCTTTGCCCTGCTAAGGGAACTTAAGGCCGGCATTACTGGTTCGGTCGCGGGCGGTGTTTGCTTCATGCTCTCAGGATATCTCTTTTCAGCGCATAATGTCATAAGCACGCTTTTTACCGTGGCGTGGGTGCCGCTTCTTGTACTTACGCTATTAAGGGCATTAGGGAGGTCCTCCCTTAAGTATGCCGCCGCCGCCGGGCTCGTGCTGTTTGCCATGTTTACGGCAGGGGGCATTGAGGTCCTTATCGGGACAATCGGGCTCGCGTTTATTCTAAGCCTTGCGCCGCGGGTCTTGAATCTCAACGGGCAGGACATGGCCTATCCAACGATATCAAGGAGGATTATCATCTTTGCCGCCGCGGCTGCGATATTCCTCATGTCATCGGCGATTGAGCTTATCCCGTTCCTTGAGCTTACGCGGCTTTCAACAAGGGCAGGGGGTTTGAGTTTTTTTGAGGCGACCACATGGTCGTTTGACCTTAAGGATGTCCTGCAATTTATACTGCCCGACCCGTACGGGTACGCGGCGACAGACGAGAGATACTGGGCTAACCAGAGCTGGCTTAAAACCGTTTATCTCGGTTTTCTTCCGTTTATGCTCACGATGCAGATGCTAAAGACGAAAAAAGCGCGCGTCACCCTTCCTTTTATGCTGATAGTCCTGTCCGCCCTTGTTATTTCAATGGGCAGAAACACACCCGTATACCACTACATATATTCCTATGTCCCGTTCTTCAATAAATTAAGATATCCGGTAAAGTTCATTTTTATAGCGTTCTTTTTCCTGTCCGTCTCAACCGCCGTCGGGCTTGATTCGCTTTTTGCGGGCTCAGGCGGGGCCGGCAGTCCTGAGAAAAGAGGCGTTAAGGCGCCCCTTTTTGCCGCAACCGTCGCGGCGCTCGTCTTCGGGGCAATGGTTTTTTACAACGCTGAATTAACCGATTTTCTGAGGGCGCGGGGCTTTGATTTCCCGCGGTATAACCATCTCCATATAAATCTCTTTAACGCAAAGCGGGCGCTGTTTTTCTTTATCGCGTATTCGCTGCTCATTTGCGCGGCCATTAAATCAGAAAGGCTTAAAACATTGACGCAGGTTGTCCTTATGCTTTTTCTGACGACGGATCTTTTCTTCGCGCACAGGGGATTTTTCATGGCAACGCCGGCTGAGCAATACCACAGGCCAGGCGAGGCATTGAGATTCGTATCTCAGGATAAGGGGCTTTTCAGGGTGTTTGTAACGCCAAAGACGATGTATGAGGACATAATGATAAAAGACCCCGGGACCAAGACTGAAAAGGCGCTTAAGGGCATGCGGATTGATAAAGAGCGGATATCAGGCTATAACATTGAGCACCATGTGTTTGACGTAAGCGGCATGGAGGTCTTAAGAAGGGTTGACTATGAAACGCTCTATTCCATCATTGTTTCTCAGAAGAGGCCTGATGAGACCATGCTCCTCTCAATGCTTAACGCAAAGTACTTGGTGAGCCTGCCTGAAATCAAATCAAAGGACTTTGCGCTTAAAAAAGAAGTGCCCATAACCTCCGCCGGAGAGGCTAAGGCGTCCATAAAGATATACGAAAACCTGAAATACCTTCCGAGATTCTTTGTGGTGCGCAATTACCTCAAGATAAACTCGCCTTCGCTGTATCTTAAGGCCATCAGGGATAAAAATTTTAATCCCGCTGAAACCGCGCTGCTTGAAACAGAGCCTCTTATAAACGGAAGGCCCATCGCGGCGGCGCCAGCGGTCAACGCGCCAGAGGATTCCGTGGATGTCGTTGAATATAAAAATAATTCGTTCAGGCTCAAGGTGAACGCCTCAGGCGACGGGGTCCTTGTCGCATCCGAAGGCTTTTATCCCGGATGGAAGGCATACGTTGACGGAAAAGAGGAACAGGTGCTAAAGGCGAACCTCGCGCTTATGGCAGTGCCTGTCGCAGGGGGGGCTCATGATGTCGTGTTTGAATACAGGCCTTTTAGTTTTTTTCTCGGTTTAGGCGTAACGGCCATGACGATCCCCGCAATCGGGCTGTTCGTTTATCTTGATAAAAGGAAGCCATATAATGATGCGCCTCAATAAGAAGCTTTTGCAGATAAAACAGAGGGCAAGGGTGCCGCTCCTCATCCTTAAAGACAAGACGTTCAACGCCTTTGTTCCAAGGGTCGTGGTCCTGACCGTCAACAATGCCTGCAATCTTAAGTGCAAATACTGCTTTG
>JBBTGV010000079.1:0-4948 GCA_038041305.1 Deltaproteobacteria bacterium
CACCTGAGTATGTTCTCGGAGTAGCAGAGTTTCAGGGGGAGTTTGGAGCCTTTAAGCTTTGTTGCGGCGATGCGGGCTATCTGGGGCGTGATGTCGGGCCGTATCGCCATGATCCGGCCCGTTGAGGGCTCTATGAACTTAAGCACCCTGTCCTTGAGGTTGGACCCCATGCCGAGGGTGAGCACGTCAACGTACTCAAGCAACGGCGTTATGACCCTCTCAAAACCGTGGGAGGAAAAGACCCCAAGCGCGGAGTCCTCAACGAGGGCGATCTTTTTCGTTTCATCCGGAAGGATGTCTCTTACGCCCTGAGGCAGCGTTATTTTCTCGCGCATAGAATCCGTGCACCGCGGCGCAGGCTTTTTAAGGAACCGTTGCGCAATTGTTTTTTTTACAGCTCAACCACCCGGGCGGATATCATATTGGGGAGTTTCAGCAGCTTTTCCATAAGGCCCTTTGAAATAGGCGTATCAACGCTCCAGACCGATACCGCCTTGCCCCCGACCGCCTGACGGCCGAGGTGAAGCCTTGCTATGTTGACATTGCTTGCGCCGAGGAGCGTGCCGACATTGCCTATGACGCCGGGCTTGTCCTCATTGTTAAGGACAAGCAGGTAGCCTTCGGGTATCGCGTCAATGTAGAACTGGCCTATCCTTACGATGCGGGGCTCTTTCTTGCCGAAGAGCGCGCCTTCAACGATGCTTTCCTCGTCATTTGTTCTTACCTTTATGGTGATTGAGCTCGCGAAGTCCGTGGGCCTTGAGCTTTTTGTCTCAACTATCTTTATGCCCCTTTCCTTCGCGATAAACGGGGCGTTCACGAAGTTGACATACAAGTCAAGCACCTGATCCAGAAGCCCCTTTATGCAGGCAATCGTGATGGGCGAGACATCGTAGTCAACCACATCGCCGGTGTATTCAATCGTAACCTCAATGGGCGCGGCCTTAAGTAGCTGGCCCTGAAAGCTTCCGAGCTTCTCGCCGAGGCTTATGTACGGCCCAAGGGCCGAGAGCTGCTCCGCCGGTATGGAAGGCACATTGACGGCGTTTCGTATCGTGCCGGTCGTGAGGTAGTCCGCAATCTGGCCCGCCACCGCCACCGCCACGCTCTCCTGCGCCTCGCGGGTTGACGCGCCGAGATGCGGGGTCAGTATCACCTCGTCAATGGAAAGAAGCGGATTGTCCTTCGGCGTGGGTTCCTTTTCAAAGACATCAAACGCCGCGCCCGAGACGATCTTCGCCTTTATGGCCTCCGCGATGTCCGCCTCGTTCACGATTCCGCCCCTTGCGCAGTTTATTATCTTAACGCCCTTTTTCATCTTCTTGAACGCAACGGCGTTTATCATGCCCTTTGTCTCGTTCGTAAGCGGCAGGTGTATTGATATGAAGTCGCTTTTCGCGTAAAGCTCGTCCGTGGACAAGAGGGTTATGCCGAGCTTGTCCGCGGCCTCGGCCGATATGTACGGGTCGTATGCGACGACGTTCATCTTCAGGCCCATGGCCCGCGCGGCAACGACGCTTCCGATATTTCCGGCGCCCAGTATGCCGAGGGTCTTTCCAGTAAGCTCCGTGCCCTCAAACTTCTTTTTTTCCCACTCGCCCCTTTTCATTGACGCGGTTGCCTGCGGGATGTTCCTTGCAAGGGAGGTCATCATCGCGATGGCGTGCTCCGCCGTGGTGACGGTATTCCCGCCCGGCGTGTTCATGACGACGATGCCTTTTTTTGTGGCCGCCTCAGTGTCTATGTTGTCAACGCCGGTCCCGGCCCTTCCTATGACCTTAAGGTTCTCAGCCGCCTCTATTATCTCGGCGGTAACCTTCGTGGCGCTTCTTACCACGAGGCCGTGGTAGTCCTTTATCTTTTTTTTAAGCTCCTCGGGGGGCAGCCCTGTTATGACATCCGACTCAAGCCCGGGCGCGCCCTTAAGTATTTCAACCGCCTTTGACGACATGCTGTCGCTTATAAGTACCTTCATTATTTGTATCCCTCTAAGAGTATTTTTTGAGCCGCCGCCACGCCTGCTCCGAATTCAACCTTATGGCCGAATTTTGAAAGCGCCATCTCAATTGCGGAGATTGCGATTATTATGTCAAAAGAGTCAACGTAGCCCAGATGAGCGATCCGCAGAATCTTGCCTTTAAGGTGGTCCTGGCCTCCGGCAAGGGTTACGCCGAGTTCGTCCCTCAGGTATTTTACGAGCTTGCCGCCGTCAATGCCTTCAGGCACGAATACGCCGGTTGAGGCGTCCGATGGGCTTTCAGGCGCAAGGGCTTTAAGCCCGATAGCGGCGGTTGCCGCCCTCGTGGCCCTCGCAAGGCGGTTGTGCCTTGCAAAGACATTGGCGAGGCCCTCTTCCTTTATCATCTTAAGCGCGACATTAAGCCCTGTTATGAGGGTTATGGCCGGCGTGTATGCCGTCGTGTTGTCCTTAAGGTTCTTTCTTTCCTTCTTGAAGTCAAAGTAAAACCTCGGGCACCTCGCGGTTTCCTGAAATTTCCATGCCTTTTGCGAGAGCGCTACAAACGCAAGACCCGGCGGGAGCATGAACGCCTTTTGAGAGCCTGAGACAAGGACGTCTATGCCCCATGAGTCCATGGGCAGGTCAAAGACCCCGACCGCTGTTATGCCGTCCACGACAAGAAGGGTGTTTTTGTCCTTTGTAAACTCCGCGATCTCCTTTACGGCGTGGGCAACGGTCGTGGACGTCTCGCTTGCCTGCATCAGCACGGCCTTTGTCTGCGGCCTTTCATCAAGGAGTTTTTTTACATCCTTCGGGTCAACGGATTTTCCCCATTCAACGGCGATCCAGTTGACCTTAAGCCCGTACGCCTCGGCAATCTTGCCCCACCTTTCGCCGAACTTCCCGCCGTTAACCACGATCACCTCGTCCCCGGGGGACAAGAGGTTGGTGACGGAGCCTTCCATCGCGCCGGTGCCAGATGAGGCGAGGATAAGGACGTCTTCCTTTGTCTGGAAGACATATTTAAGCAGTTCAGCCGTTTCTTTAAAGACCTCCGAGAACTGCGGCGTCCTGTGGTGTATTATAGGCTCGGCCATTTTTAAGAGCGCCGCGTCCGGCACAGGCGTCGGCCCCGGGGCCAAAAGGTATCTTTTCTTCATAAGATCTTAAATCCTCCTTTATTTGTTCTGACGGAAATAGTTATTTAGAAATACCCTTAAAATTAACAAAATGACTGGCAGCGTGTCAAGCATAAAACAAGGCGGCCTTGGGGGGGGCTTAGGGCTTGATTAAAACAGTGTGTTTGAGGCGCTGGTTTTTAATGGTCGGCTCGTTATCGGCAGGAGGCTATAATTGATTTGGTGCGCGGCCAGACAGGCTGGGCCGGGGGCCGTTTTATTTGTCCTTTAAATCCCTCAGCCTGCATCCAGAGTAGAAATAAAGGCCTATTATGAGTATAAGGACGATGATTGCGTGCAGGACGAGCTGTATCGCGCCGGTCTTCCACTCGGACTCACCCATCGTGATCTTCATCTGGGTCAGGAGAAGCCCCCTTATGCTCGCGATGACGCCTATGTACAGGAACGGGTTCAAGGAAAAAGACTGGCGGTTTATCTGGCGCATCACCTGCCTGAAAAGCTCCATGATAATGAGCACGAACATGAGGTCTGATACGATGTGAGAGATGGAATGTTCGGTGAAGTTTATAAAGTCGGTTACCGCCTCCATCATAAGGAGGCCGGCGACGATGATTATCCCGGCCGCGACAAGGAAAAGTATCACATCGTCAATAAATATAAGGATCTTGTTCACGTATTTTAACGCAGGGTTTTCCCTTTCAGATTCCGGTTTGTTTTCTTCCATGTGATTTTTCTTTTTTAGCGGGCGGTTTTTTTAGCTGATACGCGATATATACTATAAATATATCATAAAAGCAACAATCATGGCGCGCACGGCCAATGATTTGCGCGCAAGCCGGGTGTTGACCGCGCCACACGTATTTTTTTTAATGAAACGAAAGGCAATCTAAACACCATGCCCCACCCTGCGGGTGTGTGCCCGGCAATGCATGGACTGACTTCTTCAATATCCTGATCAGTATAAACCCGTGACAACGACCATCGCGTATCCGTCTGATGTAACGGGGATGACGCGAAAGGCAATGTCTTTTTTGAAGCCGGTTTTTTTCACGGCATTTGTTGAGAGGTAGGCTAAATACCACCCCAAAAGGGCCTGCGAGGCATAATGCTCGTCATCGTTTATTCTGGAAAGCGCGGGCATGGCGGAAAGCCCGTAAAACAAGGCCTTTTGATAGGGATTGTCCGTCATGTTGGCGGCAGTTATAAAGGGGATCGCGCCGATAAAGGCGTGCCCGCTCAGGCCGTTGTTGCCGCTGAACGGCCTCCAGTCAGAGTCACCCTCCCTTGGCCGCGACGCGCCTGTTGAATACTGTAAAAAAAGGCCCATGGGGCCTCCGGTAAAGAACGCCCTAAGCGACCTGCCTGCCCATTCTCCGGCTATGGTTTCAGGATAAAAGAGCCTTGTAGCCAGAAGCGCCGGTATCGCAATGTAAAAATCCCCAGGCAGTTTCGTCGCCTCTGACAGCCTGTTTGTGAAGTTATTCCTTATATTGACCTGGTAATAGTCCTTAACTTCCCTGTCAAGCCGCGTGTTTGCAATTGCCCCGGAGGCCACAAGCCCTGCGCCGAGCATAAGCAGGTTTTCCGTGTTGAGGTAAAAATGATTGTAATCTGACTTCAGCATGGCCGCGTCAGCTTTTAAGGCCGATGCGCGGCTTGCGGATTCAAAGGCGTTTGACTCCGCCGGGAAGGCGAGGGTCAACAAGATTATTATTGCAATGGCGCACGCATTCCTTTTCATAGGGTCTTGGGGTCTTGTCCTGTTGGTTTATCGGAAAATCAGCTCTGAAAAATAAGAGGATATACCAACTGACAAACCCTTTCAAGACCTTTGCCGTCCCCCCGGTTT
>JBBTGV010000079.1:4958-13559 GCA_038041305.1 Deltaproteobacteria bacterium
GGGGGCACGGCGCAATGCCCGCAAGAGGCCACTTCAATCGCCTTCTAATACGCCCCGCCTCCGAGCGAGCCGCCTGAGACATACATGGTGTTAAGCGTCCTTGTCAGATGAGAGAACACGGAACACCGTTTTGTCCAGAGGCTTCCGGGGTGGTTGGTCTTTAAGTTGTCGCAGGCCTCTGCGAGCACATCCGTGTCGCCGGTTGCCCTGTAGCCAGCGAGGCCGAGGTAGAATTCGGCCTCTGGCGCAAGCTCTGACGCCGGATGTTCGTCAACGATCTCCTCAAACTCCCTCATCGCATCCCTGTATCTGTTGAGATGAAATGCGGCGAGGCCCTTTGAAAGCATCAGCTGTTCCTTGAATTCGCCTGCAGGCAGGTATCCGACCCACCTCTCAAGCTCAACGCCGTCTTCTCCCGCGATTACAAAGGCAGGCGTTAAGTCCACCCTGTATCTCTTTGCCATTTCAATGTCCTTTGAGATGTCAAATTTGAGCGGAGCCGCCGAGCGCTCTATAAGGTTTATTACCGTCTGGTCATTCAGCACCTCCTCCATGGTCCTTCTTGAGCCCTCGCAGTCCTCGGGCGCATAAAAGAAAAGGAGCAATTGTCGCGTGCCTCCGCGAATCTCTTCTTCAGCCTCATTCATGTTTTTTCTCCATTCTATGCGGTCCATATGTATGCACCTCCTTTATTCTCTCTTTCGTTATAAGCATAGCCCAAAGCATGCGTTTGTCAAAAACCATAACAATTGATTGCGAAAATAAACACGCCCGCTTGACACGGGGCATTTTGTCGTTATAATTTTTATATATTCCTGTGACGGTCATCTTGAATTATGACGTCGTCTTAACTCACCCCGATATTCTTTCAAGCAATCAACAGCGGATTAATGAGTCTGAAGCCTGGGTCCGGCGGAGCCATGTCTTGTTATTACATTTTTTGTGATTATTCGGGAGGGGGGGGTGGTTGCTGATGAAAAACAGGATGAAAAATACAAAGGTGCTTGTCGTTGACGATGAGGACTCAATCGGCATAGGCATCACAGAGCTTTTAAGGGATGAGGGGTTTGACGCGGCGTATGTCCTGTCGGGCAGGGATGCGGTTGACGCGGTCAGGTCAAGGGGCTATGAAGTGATTTTCATGGACATGATAATGCCGGGCATGAACGGGCTTGATGCGTTCAGGGAGATAAAAAAAATAAAACCCGACGCGAAGGTCATTCTCTTTACCGGATATTTCAAGGATGCGGAGGACGCTATACTTCAGGGCGTCAGGGAGGGCATGATAGAGGATTTCATAAGAAAGCCTTATTTCGTAGAGGAGATAATAGCATCCGCGAGAAAGCATTCGGCGTAAAAATCATTTCTTGCGCGGAAAGACGCAAAATTATAATCCGCTAAACTTTTGATCCGTCTTCAGTAGGCGGCGCTGTCGCGTGTTTTGGCCAGAGCCTTCGCGCAAGCTCGTTCACAAGGGGGATCAGGGTCTCTGGCCGGGATGCTGAAATCGGTATCGCGCCGAGCCTCGCAGAGAGGTTCTGCATGGCGCTCCCGTCAAGAAGGTCCATCTTGTTGAACACAAGGAGCCTCGGTATGTGGTCAATCCCGATCTCCCCAAGCAAGTCCTCTACAGTCTTTATGCGTTCCTCGTATGCAGGGTTGCTCGCGTCCACGAGGTGTATAAGTATGTCGGCGTCCTCCATCTCCTCAAGCGTTGACCTGAAGGCCTTTAAGAGGTCGTGCGGGAGGTCTTTTATAAAGCCCACGGTGTCCGTGACAACGGCGTCGCGCTCCTGCGGGAATTTAAGCCTTCTTGTGGCGGTGTCAAGGGTGGCAAAGAGCTTGTCCTCAACGAGGGCGCTGGTCTTTGCAAGGCTGTTCAAGAGCGTGGATTTTCCCGCGTTCGTATATCCCGCGATGGATATGATGGGCACGCCAGAGGCGCTTCTTTTTTTCCTCCGCTCAAACCTGCCCCTGCTCAGGTGTTGAAGCTCTTTTTCAAGATGCGTGATCCTTTGCTGGACCCTTCTTCTGTCAACCTCAAGCTTTGTCTCGCCAGGGCCCCTTCCACCGATGCCGCCGGCAAGCCTTGAAAGCGCGGTGCCCTTGCCCGTGAGCTTCGGAAGCAGGTACTTAAGCTGGGCAAGTTCAACCTGCACCTTGCCGTCCCTTGAATGCGCCCTGCCCGCGAATATGTCAAGTATGAGTTGCGTCCTGTCTATCACCTTAAGCTCGGTTATCTCGCCAAGCTCCCTCGTCTGCGTGGGGGTAAGCTCCTGATCAAAGACAATAAGTGTCGCCTCCTTCTGCATCGCGTTTATTATAAGCTCCTTGATCTTGCCGGTGCCCATAAGGTATTTCGGGTTTAAGTTCTGCGGCCTCTGGCAGACCATGTCAAGCACGATGCAGTTGCCCGTCTCGGCAAGCTCCTTCAGTTCGCCGAGGGATTCCATCTGCGCATCCTTCGGCTTAAGAGAGGCGCTTACCAGTATGGCGCGCTCCCTTTTGTCCCTTACGTCCCTTACAACGGCCCTGCCCATCTCCTCTTCAAGCGAGGTTATGAACGAGGAAAACTCCATGTCAAGGCCGTGGAACGGCCTCGGCTCTTCAATGCGGCATCTCATGCCTTCCGGATTGTAAGGCAGGAGATGCGCGAGGTAGAGTGTCTCAGGCAATCCGTCTTCTTTGACCCCTATGGCCGCCATTGCGTCAAGACGGAGGAGCGCGAGGTCGGTCAAGTCGTCCTCTGACAGGGGTTCGTTTTTAAGGTGCGTGTGCACGCAGCGAAGCCCCCGTAAATGCCTTCTGCCAAGGGGGTAGTCCTTTAGCGCGGGGATGAATATGGCTTTTTCATCGCCTGCTATCACGGCGACGATGGAGCCTTTGCGGTTTAAGATTATGCCTATCTGCCGCCTTATCTCCCTTGAGAGTTCAGTGAGGTATCTGCCGAGTTCAGGGGTTATAAGGCATTGAGGCGGGACCTTGCGCCTTAATATGCGCTCAAGCCCCTTTGTCTGGCTTGATTTAAGGCCGAGGAGATTGCCGTGGACCTGCGGGATTTTAAGACCTCCTTTGATTCTTTTGTTCCGGAAAAATTATATCACAGCCCGATTGACTAAGAAACAAGTTTGCTGTAAATTTTAAGGGGGCATTTTTTAAAGGAGACATTCATTTTTTACGCGGGGGGTGGTTATGGCCGGCGGCGTTAACGACAAGACGCATAAGATGCTTATAAACAACAAATGGGTAAAGACGGATAAAAGCCTTGTTGTCTTGAATCCATTTGACAACGCCCCGGTCGGCAGCGTTTATCTCGCGGGGGACAGGGAGTTCTCCGGGGCAATAGGGGCCGCTGAAATGGCGTTTCATGAAATAAGGCGAATGCCGGGGCATGAAAGGGCCGGCATTATAGAGAACGCGGCGCGGACTATAAACGAGAGGGCAGAGGCGCTTGCGGTAATCATTTCAAAAGAGGCCGGCAAGCCGATTAAGGATGCTCGTCTTGAGGTCAAAAGAACCGCGAACACCTTCCGGATAGCGTCCGAGGAGGCAAAAAGGATAGGGGGAGAGGTGATCCCGCTTGATCTTTTTGCCGGTTCAGAGGGCCGTATCGGCATTGTCAGGAGGTTTCCGATAGGCGTTGTCCTCGGCATAACCCCTTTCAACTTCCCTTTAAACCTTGTCGCGCACAAGGTCGCGCCCGCCATGGCCTCAGGCAATTCAATAATAATAAAGCCCGCGTCAAAGACCCCGCTTTCCGCCCTACTGCTCGGAGACATAATAAGCAGGGCGGGCTGGCCGGCCGGAGGGGTTAATGTGGTTCCGTGCCCGGGCCTCGTTGCAGAGGCGGCGTTAAGGGACGAGAGGATAAGAAAACTCACATTCACGGGAAGCGCGAGCGTTGGATGGAGGCTCAAGGGGCTGTGCGCGGAAAAAAAGGTTACGCTTGAGCTTGGAGGAAATGCCGGCGTTATCATTGATGACGGCGCGGATATCGGGTTTGCCGCGAAAAGGTGCGCCATGGGCGCATTCTCGTACGCAGGCCAGATATGCATCTCTGTGCAGAGGATTTACGCGCAAAAGAGGATTTTTAAAAAATTCAAGGATGCGTTCCTTGAAAACTGCGCTAAACTTAAGCTCGGAGACCCGCTTAGGGAAGATACGGACATCGGCCCCATGATTGACGAGGCCTCTGCGATTGAGGCTGAAAAAAGGGTTAAAGAGGCGGTCTCAAAAGGCGCGAGGATAATATTCGGGGCAAGGCGCAGGGGTGGTCTTTTCCCCCCGACAGTGATTACGGATACTGCCCCGGACATGGCGGTCTGCGCTGAGGAGATGTTCGCCCCTGTTGCCGCGCTTGAGGCCTTTGAGAGGTTTGAAGACGCGGTGAAGGAGGTCAACAGGGGCCCGTTCGGGCTTCAGGCAGGGGTTTTTACGAGGGATACGCAAAAGGTGTTTTACGCGTACGAGGAGCTTAACGTGGGAGGGGTCGTAATAAACGATGTCCCGACATACAGAGTTGACCACATGCCTTACGGCGGTGTCAAAAAAAGCGGTTTTGGCAGGGAAGGGGTCAGGTATTCCATTGAGGAAATGACTGAGATGAAACTGCTTGCCCTTAAGCCGTTTTAGTGACGCACGGCAAAACGTCTTGATTTTTAAGCGGGTTTTTAGAAAAAACGCAAAAAATGAAAAAATCGCTTGTATTTTATTTTATGCTGGGTTAGTATACTGTATACAAAAGATTGCTCTGTTAAATAAATAAAACGGAAGGCGGTGATTTGATTGTCTCTTAAGATTACAGAAGACTGCGTCGCATGCGGGGTGTGTCTGCCGGAATGTCCCGTGGCCGCTATTTCAGAGGGCGACATATATTTGATTGACGCGGCCAAGTGCGTTGAGTGCAAGGGTTATCATGACGCGCCCAAGTGCGCGGAGGTGTGCCCCGTTGACGCCTGCGTGCCTGCTTAAACAACCACCCCTGCCGAATCCATAAATCTCAAAAAATGAAGACGGCAAGGTTTGGGCCGGGGTAATTTTTCTAATTTTTTTATTCTTGGACGGCGCGTCCGCCTCAATAAAGGCACGGCGGCCTGCATTTATCTGACAACATGAAAGAGTTTGCGGTTTTTTGGGGATGCACGATACAGACCCGTTTCCCGTTCCTTGAGAAGTCCACAAGGATGGTCTTGGAGGGCTTCGGGCTGCCCTACAGGGATGTTGACGGCTTTACCTGCTGTCCGGAGAAGTCCCTTGTAAACAACATTGACAGGGCCTTGTTCGTCGCCACCGCGGCAAGAAATATCGCGCTTGTTGATGAATTGGGTATAAACCTCGTGAGCCCGTGCACCGGGTGCGCCTCAAACCTTGCAACGGTAAGGAGCGAGCTTAACGCGAACCCGAAGGAAAAATCAGAGGTAAATTCCCTGTTAAAAGAGGTTGACAAGGTTTATTATGGCAGGGCCTCGTTAAACCACCTTGTGCCGTTTTTCCATGACGCCGTAGGGGTATATTCAATAAGGCAGAAGATAAAGAGGGATTTTGCCGGCATGCGCTTCGCCATCCACTACGGGTGCCACATGATAAGGCCGTCGCATGCCCTTAAGAACGACGACGCCCTTGCCCCGAAAAAGTTTGACAATCTTATCAGGGCGCTTGGCGGGGCAAGCCTTGAGTTCCCGACGAAGATGATGTGCTGCGGTCAGGGCCTTGACAGGGTTGACGACCACGAGCTTGCGCTTGCCCTTGCAAGGGTTAAGCTCAGGGAGCTGAAGAAGATGGGGGCGGACGCGATGGTTTTATGCTGCCCGTCGTGCTTTCTCCAGTTTGACAACAACCAGTTCCTGATGGAAAAGGAAGGCGAGAAGTTCGGTATTCCCATAATATACTTTACGGAGCTCTTAGGCCTTGCCATGGGCTATGACGCCATAGACCTTGGCCTCGGCCAGCATAGGATTGACGCAAGGCCGTTCCTTGAGAAATGGAAAGACGCGGGAAAAGACTCGGGCGCTAAAAAATCAATTGACGATGAGCTTTGCGGGGCCGGCGGGCTCGGATAATCTCCGACGGAAAAAGACAAAAATGCTTGAGGCGAGATTAAACCTAAAACTCCTTGAGATGTGTTCAAAGTGCGGGGCGTGCTTTGACATATGCCCGTCATGCCTTAACATAGAGGGCTATGACCCAAGGGCCGTGATAAAGGATATTTTAAAGGGCGAACACGAGAGGTGGATTGCCTCCGGGCACATATGGCAGTGCCTTGAGTGCCATTACTGTCTTGAGATGTGCTTCCAGCACTATGGGTTTGAAAACGCGATGACCGCCATGCGCACCCTTGCCGCAAAAAAGGGCGTGCACCCGGTTCAGGTTAAAAGGGGCTGGGAGATGTTTGTAAAGACAGGCAGGCTCGGCGAGCCGAATCAGTCCGCGAGGAAAAAGCTCGGGCTGCCGCCAGCCGCCGCCTCAGGGCAGGAGGAGTTTAAGAGGCTCCATGCGGTCTTAAAGGCGAAAAGGGCGGCCTCTGAGGACAAAGGGCATAAGGCCGAGTAGGTTCTGAACATTTATCCATAAAGGTGCTTAAAAGTGAACCATAATTACCAGAAAGACATGTCGGGCTGCGGCCTGACCGGGCTTATAAGCAAAAAGAAGAAAAGATTCAGCGGCTCGGTCATAAACAAATCCCTATGCCTGATGAACGACAGGGGCAACGGATTAGGCGCTGGCTTTGCCGCGTACGGGATTTATCCGGAGTTCAAGGATTTCTATGCGTTCCATGTGATGTTTGACGAGCCGTCCGTAAGGGGGACATTTGAGGAGCATCTTAAGGCAAACTACCGCATTGAGAAGATTGAGGAGATGCCAACGGCCGCGGTCAAATCCATACCCATAAGCCCGCTTCTCGTGCGCTATTTCATAACGCCCCTTAAGGACAGACTGATGGGCAATATCAGCGAGGACGACTTTGTCGTAAATACCGTAATGAAGGTCAACTCGGAGATAGACGGGGCGTATGTGTTCTCGTCAGGCAAGAACATGGGCGCGTTCAAGGGCGTTGGAAACCCGTGCGACATCGCGGAATTTTTCAGGATTGAGGAATACGAGGGCTATATCTGGACGGCGCACACGAGGTTCCCGACAAACACGCCGGGGTGGTGGGGCGGGGCGCACCCGTTTACGCTCCTTGACTGGTCAATCGTGCACAACGGAGAGATATCCTCATACGGCATAAACAAGAGGTATCTTGAGATGTACGGCTACAAGCTCACGCTCCTTACCGACACGGAGGTCGCCGCATACATGCTGGACCTTCTTATAAGAAGGCACGGTCTTTCAATCTCGGACGCGTGCGCGGCGCTTGCGGCTCCTTTCTGGAAGAATATTGATTCAAGGGGCGACGATGAGAAAGAGGCGCTTACGGCCTTAAGGCTCGCATACGGGAGCGCGCTTTTGAACGGGCCTTTTTCAATACTCTTCGGCCACTCAAGGGGGCTCGTTGGGCTTAACGACAGGATAAAGCTGAGGCCCCTCGTGGCGGCCACAAAGGACGACTGCGTCTATATGGCAAGCGAGGAATCGGCTATAAGGGAGATATGCCCGAATCCGGATTCCGTCTGGGCGCCGAGGGCGGGCGAGCCGGTGATCGTGGAGATTGAGGATTTTTAGCGGGAATAACGCAAATTAATGAGACATGCCCGTCCGTCAATGTTTTAGGACGGGACAAGATTAGGGTTTGGAGGTTTTGATGTTCAGGTCTTTAGCGGTTCCGGAATACCTCGCGGCGATAGATCCGGTCAAGTGCATAAGGTGCAAAAGGTGCATCCAGAACTGCGGCTGGGGCGTTTACTCGTGGGGCGGGGACAAGGTCCTGATAGACACGCAGAAGTGCGTTAAGTGCCTGAGGTGCTACCACTACTGCCCGGAGGAGGCTATCCAGATACTGGATAATCAGGTGAAGTTCAAGCAGAACTCTTACTGGGGCTTTCACAACATAAGAAACATCAAGAGGCAGGCTGAGACGGGCGGTATCCCGCTTACGGGCATGGGATCGGATCTCCCGTACACGATCCTCTTTGACAACCTTTTGATAGACGCCTGTCAGGTTACGAACCCCTCAATAGACCCCCTGAGGGAGCCCATGGAATTAAGGACGTATCTCGGCAAAAAGCCGGCAAGGGTTGAGCTTGAAAGGTCCGGGGACGGCAGGCTCAAACTTAAAGAGAAGCTGCCGCCGCAGATAAAGTTGAGCCTGCCGATAATATTTTCCCCGATGTCGTTCGGCTCAATAAGCCTTAACGCGCAGAAGGTGCTCGCAATGGCCGCGAAGGAGTGCGGCATCGTGATGAACACGGGCGAGGGCGGGCTTCATGAGGACCTCCTCCCCTATAAGGACAACATAATAGTCCAGGTCGCCTCCGGAAGGTTCGGGGTCAATCCTGACTACTTGAACGCGGGCGTGGCGGTTGAGATAAAGATAGGGCAGGGCGCTAAGCCAGGGATAGGCGGACACCTGCCGGGCGAGAAGATCCCGCTTGAGGTCGCAAGGGCACGGATGATCCCGGTCGGAACAGACGCCATTTCCCCGGCGCCCCAGCACGACATCTA
>JBBTGV010000080.1:0-17678 GCA_038041305.1 Deltaproteobacteria bacterium
ATAAACGCCAATGAGCGCATCAGGGACACTTCTTACGAGATTGAATGGAAGGTAAAGGGGGACAGGAAATTCTCAACGCACAGGCTGAGCTGGAGCTTCAGGGTAGGCGGAAAGATCCATGGAAACCCGGACATAAAAGACGCGCTTTACCTGTCGCTAAGAAGGAGCAGGCTTGACTTTGAGGAGGCCAGTTCAATATGGGGCAACAGCGGCTTTGAATACACATTTGACGCGGACGCGAAAACACTCGCCCCGCTGCGGCACTACCTCACGGTTGACAGAAAGTGGCCGTGGAAACAGGGTAAAATCGGCTTTGCGCTTGTTGCGGGCTTTATCTGGGAGGCCAAAGGCAAATACTCCGGAAGCCTTGCGGAAGAAAACAGCAGGGACGAGTTTCAGCTTATACTGAGGCCGAACGTGATTTTTTAGCCCTATGCCCTATGCAAACAAGGGCGGGGTCTGTACAGACCCCGCCCCTTCTGATCAAAGGACGCTCCTATGGATGCATTGAGCCTGTGTATGAGTTAGAGTAAACAGGCGCCATCGGGGAAGAGAACCCGCGCGACTCTATTGTCTCGCACATAGTGGCAGTGCCGTCAAGGTTTACGTCTATGGCCGAATAAAGGTCTAAGAGCAGCCCTGATGACACAGGATCTGTCACGACAATTGTAGAGGCCGTCTCGTCAGTCAAGTCCCCGTCAACATCCCTGTCATAAACAAATGACCCGCTTCCGTCGTATGTGCACGAGTTTGTCGGCGCGTATGCGATGTCGCTTCCCGTTGCCTCAACAATGCCCGTGGTTGAATTAAGGGTTACGAACTGGCGCTGCGCATAAGTGCTTACGAAGTCATGCGTTGCCGTGGGGCCTGCCCAGTTGCAGTAAAACCCCTTTATGCACTCATCCGTGCTCGTAACCGGGTCGCCGTATCCGAACCATGCCTCGCCGTCCATTGGCGTCGTGCTGTTTACGCCTATGTTAAACACCCTGCTGTTTGAGTCGTTCGGGCCCGCTTGCCACCTGTATGAATACGAGCCTGAAAGGTCGGTTGGGTCAAAGTTTGCGGTGAATATCTCAAAATTGTTGCCCCATCCGTCCGGATATGCCGGATATGTGTATGAGGGGTCAACCGTTCCGTCAGGGCCTATGCCCGAAGCGCCGTTGCCGCAAAACACCCCGACCTTTGACTGCAGTTCAATTGATGTTGAGTCTATCTCATAAACAAGGGAGCCGTTTGTCGTTGCATCAGATGAAGGACAGTTCCCCGCGGGGAAATCATCGTCAACCATGTATGTGAACCTGCCGCTCTGCACCCCTGAGCCGTCCTGATGGCTGAGATGCACCTCAATATCGTGTGATACGGATGAAGTGTCGGTGTATGCGAAGGTAAGGTCGTACGACCATATGTCCCCTGTTGAGTCAAGCCCCACTGTTGCTGATGAGAATGTCACATTCGGCGCGCTCAAAGGGGTTGGAAGCGTCAGAAGGTCTATTGAAGAGCCTGCGGCAGGCGGCCACACGCCGTTCACATTGGCGGTGCATATCGTGCTTGCAACCGCTGTCATTGCGGCAAGGGCCTGGTTTGAAGTCCCCTCCATCTGCTGGTTTAATTCAGCGGCAGCGCACGCCTCGCCCGTTGAAGGCTCGGCCTCAAGCCAGAGTCCGAGATCCCCCTGCGGCAAAGACCCGGACGAGGACGTCACGGCGGCGGGATAATTTTCATATAAAACAGTCGGGCCGTAGCACTCTGCCCTGCTTGACTTTGCGAGGAAGTTCTGCCCGTCAAACGAGCAGCTCCCGATGGATGAGCCGCTGAGTATCGTGGATATCCTTGTTATTGACGAGGAATACGCCGACGAAAAGGACTTTGCGCTGGACTTTAAAGACGCCCCCGAAACCGTTTCAAACGGCGAGGCCACGGCAAGGCTTGTCGGATACGCCTCGCTGAGCGTTGTCGCCGCATCGCCTGTCGTATCTCCGGTTGTATCGTCAATTGAGCCCTGGACAGAGCTGTCCGATGAGTTGCAGCCGTGCGCCAAGAAGATGCCGAATATGAGCACGGCTAAAAAAGCGAGAGACTTGTTTTTCAACATAATCATCCTCCTTGTTTTTATTTTTTCCCGTATAAAAAAACCCGTAATCCCCTTGACTGGCTCCAAAGATTCCGGGCTGATTGAATGCGATTGCGAGTCCAGTCTGACTTTAGCATAAGATTCGGTGTTTGCAAGCCAATGCCCGTTAAAAAACCTGCACCGCTTGCTTTTTGGTCTTTCTTTCGCGTAAATCTGTCATTATCCCACCATTAATCATCTACCTCAACCCATCTGAGCATGGCGGGATAATACAGCGCCTTCTTTATTTCGCATGTTTCGCCTTTTGACTTTAGCAATTTTTCATACCTTTCAAGCTGCGCCCTGTATCTCTCTTTTTCCATTTCAATAAATTCCTCAATACCGGCCCCCCTGTGCACCCCTGTCTTAAAATCTATAATCCAGCGGATGTTGTTTTCATCAACAAAGGTCCTGTCAATCACCGCATGAACAACGGCCCCGTCCGCGATGCCCGTCAAGGCCATCTCTGAAGAGGCCTTGGCATGGGCAGAGAGTACCCAGCGCCCTTTTGCGTCGTTTGTCGCGGAAATAAGCATTTTTATCGCCTCCGATGCCGACCCCGCGGCGTCCTTTGCGTTTAAGCCGAAGCCCGCGAGCATGGATTTAATCCTCTCCCCCTCTTTGAGAATCCTACCGTCATTCCAGGGCAAAAGGCCTTCAGATGAGATCCTGCAAAGATACCCGTGGACAACCGTGCCTAAGCGCCTTATGGCATGGCCTGCCCACCAGAACTCCGGGCCGGCGTTGTCTTCAATTTCCGCTAAATCCTTGGGCTTAAACGCAGGGGTTGAGGCAGGCATTGTCCATTCAATTGGAAGCCTTTTTGGCGTTAGGGCTGCGCCTTGAGCGGAGGTCGCCTGTCCCTGCGTTTCTTTGGCCTCGGATTCCGCATGTTCAGGCGCGGCCGCGCCTCCGAGCGAATTGAATATGTATGAAAGAAGCGAACCGGCAGGGGCCGCAATCCGGCCCTCTTTGTCCTCCTTTACATGGCCGAAGAGATAAAGCCCCCTTCTTGCCCTCGTGCACGCGACATACAAGACCCTTGCCGCCTCAATGGCGGCCTTCTGGCCTTCAATCAGCCGCAGGTGTTCGTAATGCGGGCTTTGCCTCCTGCCCCGCATTTTTTCAATCGGCGCAAAAAAAAGGTCCTCGCCGCGCTCCATCCAGAGAAGCATCTTTTTATCCCGCCTGCGCGGCGGCCTGCCAAGCCCGGGCACGATTACATGGTCAAACTCAAGCCCTTTTGCCTTGTGTATCGTCATAAGATCTATGTTTGAATCATTGCCGTCGTTTGCATACAGGGCGTCAAGCCTCTTTATGATGGCGCCCATAATATCGGGCTCACGAGAGGCCTCAATCTCCTGAAGGGCCTCAAAAAAAACCTCTGCATGTTTAAGCCCTATTTCTTCCTTTAAGCACGCAGGCCCTCCAAGCCCTGTCCAGAGACCCTCAACAAGGACTGCCAAAGAAACCCTGCCCCTGAGTCCGTTTGCCCTGCCTATCTCCCCGGCAAGCCTGACAATCCTCCGCCTCCCGTCTTGGCTTATGAGATTAAGCCTTTCGGGGTCGTTTATAAGCCGCCATACGGGAGAGTCCTTGTCTGCCTTGCATAAGCATAAAACATCCTTAAGAGATGCCCCGCACCACGGGGCCCTTAGCATCGCAAGCCAGGCAACCCTGTCATAAGGATGCAGCATCGCGCGAAGGACCGTAAGGAGGTCGTATACAACCGCCCTTGACGCAAGGGGGTCCATGTCAACAGTCTTAAAGGCGACGCGGTTGTTCTTAAACCCCTCAATCACCATGCCGAGGTGGTTCCTGTCCCTGCAAAGGACTGCAATGGTCTGGTCCCGCCTGATGCCTTTCACTATTGACAAAATGCCTTCCGCCTCCATGCCGTCGCTTCGGCCGTTAAAGAGCCTGACCTGAACCCCTGAATCCGTGATGTCCGTCCTTGTGGCCTGCCCGCGCGAAAACCTTATTGATCCCGTAAACACGTCTTCTTCGTCCGGGAAAGCGCCCTCAAAGGCATTATTGCACCAGTCTACAAGGGCGGCGCCTGAACGGAAGTTTGAGGAAAGCGTAATGGGCTTTAATTGGACGCTTCCTATGCCGTTTATCCTCGCGTCAAGAAAAAGCCCGACATCAGAGTCCCTGAAGCCGTATATGGACTGCATCGGGTCGCCTACCACGAAAAGGGTCCTCCCGTCGCCATCTTCCCAGCCCCTCGTAAGGGCGCTTAAGAGAAGAAGCTGCGTCCGGGAGGTGTCCTGATATTCATCAACGAGAATGTGCTTGAGCTTAAGGTCAATGGAGAGCATGACGTCCGTTGGGGAATCCTCCGCGCCGAGCGAGGCGAGCGCGGCCATTGATATTGCCTGAAAATCAGCCTCGCCCCTTTCCTTAAAGACCTCCCTTAGGTGTTTGTCCGCAATCGGAAGGAGTTTTAAGAGCGTTTTCAACGCATCCCAGTCCTCTTGCTCAAGACAAGGCTCTGGAAGGCCCTCTATTAAAGCGAGCCTCTCCAGCAGGCCTTTAGACTCCTTAAGTTCATCTAACAGCTCAAAAAACAGGGCCTTGTATCCCGCGTCCGGACTTGGAAATCCGTTTGTCTTGTTTACTCTCCTCCTCCACTCATTCTTATCCGTAAGGAGCATCTCCCTTATTGCCTTCCACTTCTTTAGATCCCCCGGCGCTTCGGAAGGCGCCTCCTTGATGCCGGCAAGGAGGACAACCTGCGAGACTTCACCGGACGCCTTGAGATTCGCCCCTGCATAGTCCGCAAGCCGCACGAGGCTTTCAAGGGAGCCCTCAGGGAATAACCTTTTTACGATATCCAGCTCATGCTCAACAAGCCTTGCAAAAGAACCTTCTATCATTTGCCTGAGCTCTGATTCATCCTTAGCCTTGGTCGTGTGCCTAAGCCACTGGTCCCTTTTTCCAAGCATCTCAACAAGCCTCGCGCTAAGCGCGGCGGCGGAGTTGTCCATGTGTCTCAACGCCTCTGCAACGAGCGCCGCCTCCGGGGCCTTCCCCTCTATCATTTCCACGGTGCGGCCTGCCGCCTCAAGATAAAGCCCGTCCGCGTTTTCCCTTACAACGGGAAAGGCCCCGAGCATGGATGACAGCGGCGTCTGCCTTACAAGGGATGCGCAGAAAGCGTCTATGGTCAGTATCTTCAGTCTTCCGGCGTTCTCAAGCAGCCCCCAGCCCCTCGCCTTATCCTGCCTCAAGACCTCTCCGGCAAGCCTGAATGTCAGGGCCTCATGCCCCATCTCAGGGCTTTCGCCAAAGGCCGCGGAGCGCAAGGCGTCTGAAATGCGCCTGTGCATCTCCCCGGCGGCCTTTCTCGTGAATGTCATTGCAAGGACCTCCTCCGGCCTCTTTACGCCTGAAAGGAGAAGGAGATACCGCTGCATTAAAAGCTCTGTCTTCCCGGAGCCTGCCGGGGCCTGCACTATGAATGAGCATGCGGGGTTCAGGGCCTCTGCCCTTGCGCTTAGGTCCGGGACATTGGCCGGGATGCCAGCGGGATCAATCACCATTTTCTTCATCCTCGGAAATATCTTCCTCTGTTCTTTCAGCCTCAAACACGCGGCAAAGCAGATTTAATTCGCAATGAGAGCAGACGCTAATTCTCGACCTGTGGGCTAAGACCCCAGTGGCCGGGTCAACCGCTGATACGCCGCTTAAAAATTCAGAGGCGAGGCGCTCAACGATATTACGCCATCCGTCAATAAGGCCCCGCCAATCCGCCGCAGGAGAAAACTTCTCCCTCATGCGGTCTTTTTCAAACTCCATTATGCCGGGCAGCAAATCTTGCCCGCTTGAAAGCCCTATGAACCCGCACTCGTCGGGCGAGACCCTCGCAAAGCTTATTGCGTCGTATTCGCCCGCAAGGCTGTATATGAGAAGCTGCGGGTCTTTCGGCCTTTGCCCAAGCCAGTCCTTTCTGTCAACCCTTCCACTCTTATAATCCAATACAACCTCCCTGCCGTCCGGCAGCTCGTCAATCCTGTCAATCCGCCCTCTGATTACAAGCCCTTTTATGTTTATCTCCCTTGAAAGCTCAACTGCCTTGACCCTGAAGCTGGTCCTTGTTGATTCAAAGGACGCCCAATAAAAAAGGAGTTCCTTAAGCCTCTCCCTTTCTATCTCAAGGAGGCCCGGGCCGGCTGAAATCCTTTTTTTGGCGTTTAACTCGTTAAGCACTTTATCAACGATTGCCTCAATAAAGGCCCTTGTCCTTTTTTCCTCGTTCATTTTTTTTAGGGATTCCAGGTCTCCAAGCCCTTCCCAAAAAGCCTTTAGCGCAAGGTGGATGATGGAGCCCCTGTCCTTGTCGGAGACGCCAAAAACCGGCGTATTGACGCCGATGGCGTTCAGCCTGTGCGATGCGAACGCCTTAAACGGGCACAATGACTGGTCTTTTATTATTGTCGTGCCGCCTTTAATGATTTTAAGCTCTTGTTCCTCAACCGGGATGTTTTCTTCTGACGGCAATGGCTCAAGGCCCAATCTCAGGCCAAAAAGCCTGTCTTTTAGCCTTCCGGACCCTTGCATCAAAGGTATATCCTCAATTGCAACGTGCTTGTCCCTTAAAATAGGGGTTAACCTTACCGCCCTCTGGTCAACAAGAGCGGGGTAGCTCGCCTCAACCGAGCCTGCCTGCGACAAGACCCTGCCTAATATTGCCTTTGAAAACCAAAGCTCAAGCTCGTGGGACGAATGCGGGACGTTCAATTCCCTCTGGATGTTGGGCGGTATAAAGGGATTAGGGGCAGGCTCTTTCGGCAAGGCGTACTCGTGCGCTCCCATTATCCATAGGGCGTCAAAACGCTGTCCAACGGCCTCAAGCATCCCGAGGACTTCAATCGGTGAATCCGGCGTCTCAGGCTGATGAACCGCCTCAACGGCAAGACGTTTTAGGACAGAGGCCGCCTCGTCTTTTTTTATCGCGCCCAGCGCGTCGTCAAGGCCTGCGAAGTCCCCGAGCACCTCATTCCACGCCTTAAGGGCCTGATATTCGCGGCTTGAGAGTTTTATGCGGCTTAAAAACCCGACTGTCTTAAGAAGCCCGCTGAAAAACCGGGCCCATTCGCCGGGCAGCATCTTTGATTCCGCGTTCTTAAGTATTTTGAGCCATCCATCAATCCTATTCCCGAGTGTCAACGCATTGATGCGGCCAAGCCCGTCTTTTATGTCTTTAAGCGACGCCTTGAGGATATTTCGCTCCCTCATGTGCGCATCAAGGGCGCCAAGGCTCAGGTAATCCTCAACTGATGCGAAAAACGGGGAACTTATCGCGTTGAATATGCCTCTGATATCCTCTTTTTCTTTTCCTGTTGATATTAGCCCGATTGCGGACCTGACAAGAGGCTCCTCAAACAGGGGACGGCCAAGCGAAATATTGAAAACATCCTTTCTGCCGGGCAGGAGAAGCGCCGAGGCGGGGTCAAGCTCGGATGAAAATTCTTTTTTGATAATATCCCTGTAGGCAATAAGCTCGGGCACAATAAAGCCGACCCTTGAAAGCCCGTCTTCTAACCTCTGCCGGGCCCACCGCGCCGCCTGAATGACCTCCTCTTTCATGTCCGCGTATTCCCGTATATTAACCTTTTCCAGCGCGCCGGGCTGTCCGGCGTCCTGAAAAGGCTCAAGCGGCCTTGAAGGCCAGAACATAAGCCCCGCGCCTTGGATGGGCGCCGCGTCAATGAAAGATTTAAGATACGGGGTCATTACATCAAAGCCCGCGAATACAAGCCCATGCTTAATGCCCGGGCGGGCGGGCCATTTATCAAGCCTTAATCCCCCGCTTTTTAACAGCCTCGCCGCCTCATTAAGCATCTGCGGCATGTCTATGCAGTTAAGTTTTTTAAGCCTTTTCTCGTATCCCCTCATCCATTTTTTAAGCGCCCTTGTTTCATCGGAGAGGAAGAGTTCTTTTTCAGGCAGGACAATGCCGTATTCCTTTACGATTGAATATGCGCTGTAGGCAACGTCAATAGCCCTGTCCGGGACAATAAGGTCATCGCCTGAAAAATCCCCGGGCGAGCCTAAAGCAACGCTCCGCCACAGCGCCCTTGCCTTAATATCGCTTATTAAGGCCTTTGAAGGCCCTGTCTCCTCCCAGAGCCGTGTTGTCCACGCCGAAAAAGGGACAATGAACGGGGTCTCCCACGCCTTATGGCCCTCTTTGAGCATCATGCCGTCAAAAAGCCCCGTCAAATAGCGCGCAAGCCTCGTGTTCACCGTAACCACAGGCACGCCGTCCTTGATAAGGCCCAGCATCTCTTTTATATTTTCATCCGGCATGATATTGAGATAATAACCCCATAGCACGGGGATTTCAATACATTGGCAATGTGTCTGGTGTAAACAGTGGTTCGTCCCGCGGCGAAAAGACCAGAGATGTTGCGAGGCGAAGTGTCGGGGTGGAGTAACATAGGAATAGAAACATTGACACGAGAGGGGAATTACTGTTGAATTGCTGTTATGTCAACAGAGTCCCTTGTTCTTCTGGAGGACTATCTTCAATCTTCCACATGGATTTTCGCTAAAACCATGCCGCAAAATCCACATTGGTACACCCTTCGCAAAACATGGACAAAAGATGCTGATTTCATTCAAGCGATTCGGGATATAAGGACTTATGGTTATCGTGAGATATTCAGAGGACGAGAGTATGTAATGCTTAGACTTGGTGATTTCAAGTATTGGACGATGGGTTCTCCCGAATCAGAAACTATTCTCGTAAATAAAGCTAAGATTCACAATACGCCATACGACTGCATCGCGGAGTCTTACGATTCCATGTGCTCATCGCATCATTACGCTATGGAAAACACTGAATTGGTGAAGATGCTTCCCGATAAAGATATTCCAGTACTTGATATCGGATGCGGAACGGGTTTTCTTTTAGATTATGTCGCATATGCAGATTATGTTGGCATAGATATCTCCACCAGAATGCTTTCAGTGTTACTACAGAAGCACCCTAAAAGGCTTACATTCAATCTGTCTTATATGCTTCTCCCGCAAAAATACAATCAAAACCGTGTTAAGCTTGCTCTTTTCGGGGTGGGATCTTACTTGTCAATTGCAGAAATTCATCGTCTTTCCAAAGATAAGCATTTCTTGATGTTTTACATGGACAGATATTGCCCTGTAAGCCATAAAGCAATGAAAGACATAGTGCCTGTAATAAATGCTGATGCTGAATTGAGGCATACAAGTAATCGCATTGCATGGGGGAATTACATAATCTATGAGAATATTGGGTGAAAAAAATGTTTTTGATGCGGCGATTGAGCGGATAGAATTCCTGTTTGATGAGTTTGAAAATATCGTTGTGTTTATAAGCGGCGGAAAAGACAGCACGGTAGTCCTCGGGTTGACATTGATGGTTGCCGAAGCGTTTGAAGGGCAGAACTGGATTTCAAAATGCGGTTAAGGGGCGCGCTGGTGCGGCCGGGCGCTATGACAGGTGTTCTAAAATGCCTTTTTCTAACATATGCAGATTAAACAAATAATCATTGTGATCAAAAGTTTCCCTCAAGGGTCTGGCCGCAGTTTTCCACCCCAAGCCGTCGGTTATCCATATAAACCTATGCTTGCCTTTTAAGATATCAAATAAATTCCTATACTCCCCCGCCGTTGATTTAAGCTTGGAACCGCCTCCTCCGTAAAAATTTGCCTCTATAATAAAAAGCTCTTTATTGTTGTCTATAACGAAATCATACCTTCTTGAGGATTTATCCATTGGCACGCTATAACCCAATTCCTCCTTGATTTTCCCGGCATTTGCTTCTTTTAAATATCTAAAACCTTTCTTTTTGCACGCATCATTTATGAAAACCTCAACGATATTTTCCATGGATTGACCACCGCGGTTTTTACGCCCGTTGCTGTCAAGGCCTGCTTCAACCCCGATCATATAATCAACCAGATTTTTGACTTTCCCTGAAACAATCAAATCTTTCAACCCGGCCTCTTTTACGAAGGTTAAATATTTTTTCACATCTTCATCCGAAAAATTTTCTTTGCCGAAATCATAATCTACGTAAATTAATTTTTTGTTTTTATAATCCACCAGTATCTTAAAGTTTTTCCTGTTGCCGCCGTCCCTTACGGCCAATGCCGGGATCACTTTCGCTGTCTTCGGGTTTTCTTTTAATAAAAACCTGAACTCTTTATCAAAATCCTCTTTTCCGATGAGGTAATTAAGGACATTTAAGGCAACTTCTATTTTTTGTGTATTTTTAAAAACCTTTTCCCAGTTGACAAAATATGACCATAGCGTGTTGCTTGGTTTTAATGTCGTTATAAAAAGATCAAAGACCTCATCGCCATTCTTGCAATTTAAAGAATCCCTGTAAAAATCAATCTGCTTCATGATGCGGTCTTTTTCATATTTACCAGAGGCGGCCTTTTAAACGCCTCTTCAAGCCGTTTCTTGGAAAGTTCCAAAAAGTCTTTTTCAAGATCTATTCCAACGAATTTCCTGTTCAATAAAACCGCCGCAACCCCTGTCGTAGAGCTTCCGCAGAAAGGGTCCAGAACCAGATCCCCCTCCTTTGTGGAAGCGAGGATAATCCTTCTTAAAAGTTCCACGGGTTTTTGCGTCGGATGCTTGCCGAAATGTTTTTCAACCGGCGGGGGGGAGCAGATCTCCCAGACATTATCAACAATTTGCGCTTCCTCCTCTTCGGTGAACTGCCACAGATTCCTCATCTGCTTGCCGTGGCTAAACTGCTTCATCATCTCGTAATTAAACAAATGCCTGCTTTTTCGGCCTTTGGCCGCCCATAGGACTATCTCTGTTGAATGCGTGAAGTAACGGCAGGAAAGGTTGGGCGGGGCGTTCCGTTTATACCAGACAATGTCGTTAAGGATTTTGTAGCCAAGCTCCTGCATGGCAAAGCCGATTGAGTAGATTATATGTGTGGTGCCTGAGACCCAGATCGTCCCATCCGGCTTTAAGACGCGCTGGCAGGCCCTGAGCCATTCAAGATTGAATTTGTGGTTTTCTTCCACGCCTCTGGATTTATCCCATGCGCCTTTATTCACGGAAACCATCTTCCCTGCGCGGCAGGTGATGCCCCCGTTTGAAAGGAAATAGGGCGGGTCGGCGAAGATCATGTCAACGCTATTTTCCCTTGCATGATTTAAAATATCAATGCAGTCGCCTTGAATGAGCCTCGCGGAATTTTCCGGACAATCAAAATACACGGCATAAGGCTTTTCCCTGCCATATCCTGCCGTGTCCTCAGAGGCGTAAAAATCAAGAGGGGCCGCGCCAACCCCATAAGCAGCCACTTTCCCCGCCTTATCCTTTAAACCGGCTTTGTTTTTACCGCCTGACTTTATCGGCATTTAGTTTTCCTTGTTTTTTTCGCATCCAGAACTATACCCCATCGTTGTCTTTTCATCAAGGCGAAAACTCCCTTACAAAACGCTTTGACAAAAAGCGCTTTTGTATGTTAAAAATACAAGATAATGCTTGCAAATGGTGGGCGTAGCTCAACGGTTAGAGCACTGGACTGTGGCTCCAGGGGCTGGGGGTTCAAATCCCCTCGTCCACCCCATATTTTTTGATTGCCCGAACCGTGTCAGACACACACAAACCTAATAAAATATCAATAAAAATCAGCAAGTTATGTAAAATTTTTATATGGCAAAAAACATACTGCCTGTGGTATGCTTTTACTTGTTCTTGTGTTGAATTCAAACGCATGATTCCAATCAAAAACCTGTATTGAAATAAGGGGACAAAATGGCATTGGTAAAAGACTTAACAGAAGGGCCGGCAGAGGCATCGGCTTATGATGAAAAATCAATAAAGGTGCTCGGCGGGCTTGACGCCGTAAGAAAAAGGCCTGCCATGTACATCGGCTCAACAGGCGCAATGGGGCTTCACCATCTCGTATACGAGGTGGTGGATAATTCCGTTGACGAGGCGCTCGCCGGTTTCTGCAAAAACATTGACGTGATAATCCATGCCGACAATTCCGTGACCGTAATTGACGACGGCAGGGGTATCCCCGTAAAGCCGCACCCTGAGAAGAAAAAGCCCACCGTGGAGGTCGTGCTTACAGAGCTTCACGCCGGGGGCAAATTTGAGAACAAGGCATACAAGGTCTCAGGAGGGCTCCACGGGGTCGGCGTTACTGTCGTGAACTTCCTCTCGGAGAGGCTTGAGGTTGAGATAAAAAGGGACGGCTCCGTGTTCTCGCAGACCTACAGGCAGGGCAGGCCCGCTGAAGAGCTCAAGACCATAGGCAAGACGAAGAAAACTGGCACGACCATTACATTCAAGCCTGACAAGGAGATCTTTGAGACAACCGAATTCAGCTTTGACACATTAAGCCAGAGACTCCGTGAGCTGTCATTCCTGAACGCGGGGATAAGGATAACCATCAAGGACGAAAGGACGGATAAATCCCATGAGTTTATTTACAAGGGCGGGATTGTAAGCTTCGTTGAGCACCTGAACAAGTCAAAGGAGCCGATACACCCAAAGGTAATGTACATCTCCGGCGAAAAGGAAAACATACAGATGGAGATGGCCCTCCAGTGGAACCAGAGCTACAACGAAAACATCTTCTCGTACGCGAACAACATCAGCACGACCGAGGGCGGCACGCATCTCGTTGGCTTCAAGTCCGCGCTTACAAGGGTCATCAACAGCTATGCCTCTGAAAAGGGGCTCTTGAAGGACATGAAAGACGGGCTTCAGGGCGACGACGTCCGGGAAGGCCTCACGGCCGTAATAAGCGTAAAGCTCCCGAACCCCCAGTTTGAGGGCCAGACAAAGACAAAACTCGGCAACAGCGAGGTTGAGGGCTATGTAAAATCCATTGTGAACGAAAAGCTCGCCCAATTCCTTGAGGAAAACCCGTCCGTCGGAAAAAAGATAATCGCAAAAGCGGTTGACGGGGCAAGGGCAAGGGAGGCCGCAAGAAGGGCAAAGGAGATAATACGGAGAAAGGGCGCGCTTGACTCGGCGGCGCTTCCCGGAAAACTCGCGGACTGTCAGGAGACAAACCCCGAACTCTGCGAGATATTCATCGTTGAGGGCGATTCCGCGGGCGGGTCGGCAAAGCAGGGCAGGGACAGGAGGTTTCAGGCGATACTGCCCATCAAGGGCAAGATACTCAACGTTGAGAAGGCACGGTTTGACAAAATCCTTTCAAACGACGAGATAAGAACCATCGTAACGGCCCTCGGCTGCGGCATAGGAAACGATGACTTTAACAAGGACAAGCTCAGATACAGCAGGATCATAATAATGACCGATGCCGACGTTGACGGAAGCCACATAAGAACGCTTCTTCTTACATTTTTCTACCGCCAGATGAGGGCGCTCGCGGAAAACGGCCACCTCTACATAGCAGAGCCCCCGCTTTTCAAGATAAAAAGGGGCAAGGACGAGAGATACCTTAAGGATGCGGCCGCCTTTGAAAGCTTCATATTTGAATCAGCCGTGCAGGGGCTTGCGCTCCTTGCAAAGGGCAAAAAGACCCCGATACAGGGCGAGGGTCTTTTAAAGATGCTTAAGAAAATCTCAAACTTCCAGAATACCTTGAGAAGGCTTGAAAGAAGGGGAAGGGATTCTTCCGTTCTCAGGGCCATCGCGTTTGACGAGGCTATCACGCCGGAGGGCATTAAAAATCACGCAAAGGCAGGCTCAATCATCGACGGCATCGAGGCGAGGCTAAAGATACTTTATCCGGCCATTGCCTTTGAACTGAGCCACGAGAAGGACCCTGAGCACGACACCCTGAGGATAAAATGCTCTTACAGGCTCAACGGCGCGCATGTTGAGTCAATCATTGACAGGGAACTCGTGGCCACGCCTGAATTCCAGGAGATAAGGTCAATAGCGGGCGAGCTTAAGGCCGCGGGTGAGCCGCCTTTCATCTTAAAGGCAAATGAATCCGAGCTTGAGGTGCAGACATATTCCGCTATAATGGAGCATGTCCTTGCCGCCGGGAAAAAGGGCCTTTCAATCCAGAGATACAAGGGCCTTGGAGAGATGAACCCGGACCAGCTCTGGGAGACGACGATGGACCCGGAAAAAAGGGTGCTCCTGCAGGTCAAGGTGGAGGACCTTGTAGAGGCCGACGACATATTCTCAAGGCTCATGGGCGACGAGGTTGAACCGAGGAGGGAATTCATTGAAAGGCACGCGCTTGAGGTCAGCAACCTTGACGTATAAAAACAGAGAAGAACAATAGCTGATGAGCACGGAAATTCAAAAACAAAAAGAACATAAACCCCTCTTGACAAGGGACGGCATAACCTCATCCATGGCCTATCAACCAGCCATGGATGCCCTGCTTCAGAACACCAAAAAGGATTATGGTGTATTTTTTACACCGGAACGCATTGTGGATTTCATGGTGAGCCTGATTGATGCCAGCAGGTTTACGGATAAGCAGGATATCAGCATTCTTGAACCGGCCTGCTGTCTGGCGCAGTTTTTGATAGGCATAAAAAGGAATCTCCCGTCTCTTTATCGTAAGGCAAAAACTGCCGGAGTAGAGGTCAACGAGGATATTGTCCATTATTTAACAAACCTGAAAATCACAGATGATATCAAGTTGATTCACCATGATTATCTGCTGTGGCAACCGGAACAAAAATTTAATTTGATTATTGGCAACCCCCCTTACGGCATTCCCAGTCCGTCAGTCCATTATTCCATCAAGATAGACTCTATTACCAAAGAGAAATACAAGGGCATTTGCGAGACATGGTATGGGAAATACAACGTATATGGCGCATTTATTGAAAAATCCATTAAATTACTCAAACCAGACGGGCAACTGATTTTTGTCGTGCCGGCTACTTTTATGATTTTAGACGATTTTAAAAGACTGAGGACGTTCTTGTCACGCAATGGGCGGACAAGCATAATATATTTGGGACCGGATGTATTCAAGCCGGAAGCAGATGTGTCTTCAGCAGTTATTGATTTCAGCAGCTCTGATAAACATGGCGGGCTGAAACTCTTTGAATATAAAAATGACAAACCATCTCTTATAAAAGGAATGCCCCGCTGGCAGGGTGAGACAGTTAAATTTGAAACAGACTATACCAGAAATCTTGAAAACATCTGTTCTTATCTTATAGGTGATATTTACAATATAAGCATTTCTCCAAGGACGCCGGAAATAAAGAATAACAGCCGTATAATTACAGGGGACCCGCCTAACGGCTCGTATCTCCCTTTGTTAAACGGCAGGAATCTTAAATGCAACAAGATTATTTACGACAACCTGACCGGTTATTGGATTAAGAAGTCTGATGCAAAAAAAATGCGCGGCTATTTTTTTGAACCGCATATAGTTGTCGGCTTAGGCTTTAGAGAAAATGGAAAGGTCGGCGCCGCCTATGATGAAAAATGCTACCCCTGGATGGGTGATATCTACCATCTCCTGAGAAAAAACGAACTGTTCAATAATTGCTTTGACCTTGATAACGTAGAAATACTTGAATACCTGAACTCCGATTATTTAAGGAGATATATAGCCGATACCTATCGTGAGATTACATACCATTTAAGCATCACCCAGCTTAAAAATCTGCCTTTGCCGAACAAAATAGAATGGCAAATCATTGGAGCAGAAAAGAACAATGCAAAAAATTCCAATTGACGATTTGGAGAAATATCGTAAATTCCTTCAAGGCATCCCATTGTCCACATATCGGGAAAAATTTAAGGATATAAAATGGGTGGAGCAGGATCTGGTTCCCGCATTATATCCTTTAACATCAATTTATAAAAACTACCGGGAGACTCAAAGGTTTTTGGATTTTGAAGAGTGGTTTGATGAATTCTGGAGCGGGATCAATGCCAGCCAGAGACAAAAACTTGCGGATTTAAAAGACCTTGTTCGGGCGCATAGAAAATTTTATGAAGATAAAATAAATGGCGACTCGGACAATAAGGTTTTTCTTGGTTTCAAGGCCAGAATGTATAGGACATGGGTATCTGTCCTTACACAGTTGGATTTCTGCTATCTGTTTAAATCAATCTGTGCTAAAAAAGGTAAAGACTTGCAGGTAGAATGCAACGCTGAGTTGGATAGCAAGGGTATAGATGCAAAGATTAATAATATCGGTTTCCAAATAGCCAAAATAAGTCAGCGAAAAGAAGCCCTTAAAATTGTCAGGAAAAGCAGGGTGGTAACTATTCCTTATGCTGTTTTTGATCTGGAGGAATTCCGTAGATTATCCCAGAGCTCCCGCGTCAAGGACAAAAGCGGGTATCAAAAAGCCCTGACTTCATTTGAAAAGTATTTTATTCAGCTAAAAAACGGGTTTGTTGTCTTCAAGGAAGACTACCTTAACCCGATAATTGCCGATATAACTGATATTGAAAAGGTAAAGGCAACAGCAAATAAAATCTCATCAGAATTGGCGGGAGAAAAATAATTTATGACAAAGCAGAAATCTCAGAGGATAGGGCTATACATAGACGTCGCGAACATCACCCGCAACGGCGGCTACGGCATGAGGTTTGACGTGCTGAGGGATTTCGCCTGCAGGGACCACGGAGAGCCCGTGAGGCTTAATGCCTATGTCGCGTATGACGAGGACAGGGCGAAGGTTGACCGAGACTACAAGGAAAGGACAATTGACTTCCATTCAGCCTTGAGGGATTTCGGGTTCAAGGTTATTGAAAAAAAGGTGATGTGGTATGTTGATGAGGCGGGAAATAAATTCGGCAAGGCCAACGCGGACCTTGACATGGCGGTTGACGCGCTTATGCAGTCTGAAAACCTTGAAAAGGTCGTGATGGCGACCGGGGACGGGGATTTTGTCCAGGTCGTTAAGGCGCTTCAGAACAAGGGATGCAGGGTTGAGGCTGTTGCGTTCCTGAACGTCTCATCATACTTGAAAAGGGAGGTTGACCTCTTCATGTCAGGCTATCTTATCCCGAACCTCCTGCCCGTAAAGGGCGCTGACTCAAAAAAGCCGTGGGGAGAGCCAGGCTCGCGCGTGCGCGGAATATGCTACACCTACAACCAATTAAAAAACTTCGGCTTCATGCGCTTCCTTAAGCATATCGGCCCCGGGCTGTGGATAACAGACACGAGGAGGGAGGATTCGCCTTACGGGACCGCCTTTGCCCATGAAAGCGCGTTTGACTCATCAACTGACGTAAAAGACCTGCCGAGCAGGGAATATATCTTTGAATTTGACGTGGCGCAGGGCGAGAAGGGCCCGCAGGCAACGCATATTGTCAGGGTTTAGCGAAGGCCGCTGAAATCTTAGGGGGCTGTCCTATGTCTCAAGGGCCTCTTTTGCCTGCCCGGCCTCTTTTTTCCTTCCGAACAGCCTTGCCGCGACAACCCCTATTCCGTAAAGCGCGATAAGCGGGCCTGCCATGAGCATCTGGTTGAACACGTCAGGCGTCGGGGTAAGTATGGCCGAGGCAAGCAGTATCAAGACAAGTGCGTATCTCCACCATGACATGAGTTTTCCCGCGGTGACGATGCCGAGCCTCGCGAGCATCAACATCGCAAGCGGAAGCTCAAAGACTATTCCGAATGCAAGG
>JBBTGV010000081.1:0-9749 GCA_038041305.1 Deltaproteobacteria bacterium
TATCCAACAGGATGGAGAGGAATTCGCCCATAGTCGCGCTCGGAGGGGGCGTTGTCGGAGACATCGCGGGATTCGCCGCCGCAACATATTTAAGGGGCGTGCCGTATGTGCAGGTACCGACAACGCTGCTTTCGCAGGTTGACAGCTCGGTGGGCGGAAAGACCGGCGTAAACCATAAAATGGGGAAAAACCTGATCGGCGCGTTCTACCAGCCGAGGGCCGTTCTCGTTGACCCGGATGCGCTCAACACCCTTGATAAAAGGGAGTTTAACGCGGGCATGGCCGAGGTCGTAAAGTACGGGGTGATATGGGATAAGGAGTTTTTTGCCTTTATTGAGAGAGAGGCCGGCAATATTGTCGGGCTTAAGGACGAGTTGATCGGCGCAATAGAGACGTCGTGCGGGATAAAGGCAGAGGTCGTCGGCAGGGATGAAAAAGAAGAAGGCCTGAGGTCTATTCTGAACTTCGGGCATACCTTCGGCCATGCAATTGAGGCCATCGCGGGATACGGGCATTACAGGCACGGGGAGGCGATTGCAATAGGCATGGTGCTTGCCGCCGGGCTTTCGGCGCACCTTGGTTTGTCCGGCCTTGAGGTTAGGGACAGGATTAAGGCGCTTCTTACGCGCATCGGGCTTCCGGTTGAGGCAAGGGGCATTGACGCAGGGTCTTTTATCAGGGCCATGAGGCTTGATAAAAAGGTGGAAAGAGACAGGATAAGATTTGTGCTTGCAACAGAGATAGGCAAGGTGTTTTTAAGGGAGGTCTCAGAGGACGAGCTTATGGGGTTTTTCTCGGCGAGAGGGTAGCGTCAGAGGTCATGACTTAAGCGGACAACAACGGCCAAAGAATAATTGTGGCAGACTAACTCCTTGACAATATTACGGAATATTCGGCTGATAAAGGACTTTAAAGTTTCCCCTTGACTTAACTTCCTTTCTTTAATAATTTTAAGCATACTCGGAATTCTGTCTCAGACACCCGAAAGGCTAATCATTCATGTCAGGCGTAAAGGCAACTGATGACATTTATTTTACGGTAAGCATGGCAGAGGTTCTGGAGAGACAGGGTTATTTTGAAGACGCGCTTATGATATACAAGATACTCTCGGACACGAACCCCGTTGATGAATCGCTTAAGCAGGGCATAGAGAGGATTAAGTCGGCTGCCTCAAAGGGTGGTAAAAGGCTTAACAGCCAGCAGGACAGGCGGAAAAATGTCGTTTGACGATATATTAAAAGACCTTGTCCGCGGCGTGGACGGCTCGGTTGCCGCAACCCTTATGGGCATGGACGGTTTTGCCGTACAGCAGTATAAGAGAGAGGCGATGGACTGCGATATAGACGCAATCGGCGTTGAATACGGCCATCTCGTGGCGGAGATAAAGAAGGCGGAGGGGACTTTAAGCCTTGGGGACGCCGAGGAGGTTTTTGTAAAGGGGGCTCAATCAGGCGTACTCTTAAGGATTGTCTCGGATGAATATTATATCGCGTTCCTGCTTGGGGCCTCGGCAAATTTAGGCAGGGCCCGGTACATGATTAAGAAGGCCTCAAGGCGCGCTGAAAGCGAACTTAAGGCATGACCATGCGTTTTGCGACCGCATAAAGGGAGGCTTGAGATAGAAAATAATAATATTACGGCGAAGCGGCTCGGCCACGCCGCAGGCGCGCTGAAAGGGAAAGGCCTTGATGGGCTACTCCTCTCGGACATAAAGAACATAAGATACGTCTCCGGCTTTACGGGCTCAAGCGCGTATGCGCTTATCACCGGGGCAGGGTCTTTTTTCCTCACTGACCAAAGGTATGCAACCCAGATTAAGTCAGAGGTAAGGGGTTTTACAAAGACCATTGTTTACAAAAAGGCGCTTGACGCGATCTTAGGGCTCATAAGCGGCCTTAAGATAAAAAGGCTTGGTTTTGAAGGCGCGAACTTAAGCTTTGACTCGTACAAGAAGATAAAAGACGCAATCGCCGGCATAAGGCTCGTCTCGGCATCCGGCGCGATTGAGGGATTAAGGGCAACCAAGGACGATGGCGAGCTTGTCCTCATACAAAAGGCCATAGAAATAGCCGAGGCGGGGTTTAGGGAGATTGAGCTATGTATCGGGCGCGGCGTTGTTGAAAGGGATGCCGCCATTGAAAGGGAGTTTGCCATGAGGAGGGCGGGGGCGGAGGACAAGGCCTTTGAAACAATCGTCGCTTCGGGCCAAAGAGGGGCGATGCCTCACGGGAGCGCGACAGGCAAGAGGATTAAGAAAGGCGAGCTGGTGGTGGTTGACGCCGGGGCGCGGTTTTCGGGCTACAACTCGGACATGACCCGCACCTACTGCTGCGGCAGGGCGGACAGGGAGCGGAAAAAGGTCTTTGACGCGGTGCTTTCAGCGCAGCAGAGGGCCATTGAAAAGGTGAGATCCGGGGTTGGCGCGAAAGAGGTTGACAGGGCCGCGCGCGACCATATAAGAAAGGCGGGGTACGGGAAATACTTCTGCCACGGCACCGGGCACGGGGTTGGACTTGACGTGCACGAGAGGCCTTCTATCGGCCCCGCAAGCGACGATGTGCTTGAAGACGGAATGGTCATAACGATTGAGCCGGGCATATACATACCTGGCCTCGGCGGGGTGAGGATTGAGGACATGGTCATGGTGGACGGCGGCGGCTGCGTGGTGCTTACAAAATCAACAAGGGAGATGACCTGCCTTTGAGACAGGAGGATGGATGGATATTAAGGATATCAAGGCATTATACAAGTTCATTAAAGAAACCGACATCGTTGAGGTTGAGCTTGACGGCAAGGACGGCCGCGTAAGGTTGAGAAGGGCGGAGGCGGCCACGGGCAAGGCCTTTGCGGCGGCGATAGAGCCCGCGGAAATAATAGAGCATGCCGCGGCCGGAACCCAGAAAAAGCCGATCAACGAGAACATAAAGATAGTGACTTCCCCCATGGTTGGGACATTCTACAGGTCTCCGTCTCCGGAGGCGTCTGCGTTCGTGGAGGCCGGGAGCATCGTTAAACAAGGTTCCCCGCTTTGCATCATAGAGGCGATGAAGCTCATGAACGAGGTTGAAAGCGAGATTAGCGGAAAGGTCGTATCAATACTGGTTGACAACGGACAGCCCGTTGAGTACGGCGAGCCGCTATTTTACATTGAGCTGTCCAAGTAAGGGCCCGTTTGAAACGGGCCGCAGGGAGTCAGGCTTTTAGCCGCCTTTTAAGGCCGCTGAGCTTCTTTAGGGCAATATAAAACCAGCCCGGACATCTTTAAAAACAACAATAAGACCAAGACAGGGATATCAAGGGCCATACCTATGTTCAACAAGGTTCTCATCGCAAACAGGGGCGAGATAGCGGTAAGGATAATCAGGGCCTGCAAGGAGATGGGCATAAGGACCCTCGCGGTATACTCCGAGGCGGACAGGGACTCCCTGCACACAAGGCTTGCCGACGGCGCCATATGCATCGGGCCCGCGAAAAGTTCCGACAGCTACCTGAACACCACGTCAATCATAAGCGCGATGGAGGTGGCGGACGCGGAGGCGGTGCATCCGGGCTATGGATTTTTGGCCGAGAACGCCGCGTTTGCGGAGGCGTGCGAGAAGTGCGGGATAAAGTTCATAGGCCCCAATTCCACGACCATGAGGCTTATGGGCAACAAGATACTTGCTAAAAGGAAGGCGGAGGAGGTCAGCGTCCCGGTTCTTCCGTGGAGCAACAGGGCCCTTTCCAGCGAGAAAGAGGCGCTTGAGATATCAAAGAAAATAGGCTTCCCGGTACTTATAAAGGCCGCGAACGGCGGCGGCGGCAGGGGCATGAAGCTCGTGCACACGCCGGCAAGCCTCGCGAGCGCCTTTAATATGGCAAAGATGGAGGCAATGGCGGCGTTCGGGGACACGGAGGTCTTTGTAGAGAGGTTCTGCGAGATGCCGAGGCACATTGAGATACAGGTGTTCGCCGATGAACACGGCAATGTCGTGCACCTCGGCGAAAGGGAGTGCTCCATACAGAGGAGGCATCAGAAGATACTTGAGGAGTCCCCGTCAAGCGCGGTTGACGCGAGGCTCAGGCAACGGATGGGAGAGGCCGCGGTCAAGCTCGCAAAGGCCATAGGATACACCAATGCCGGCACCGTTGAGTTCCTGCTGGACAAGAAGAAAGACTTTCACTTCATGGAGATGAACACGAGGATACAGGTTGAGCATCCCGTAACGGAGATGGTCACGGGCGTTGACCTTGTAAAGGAGCAGATAAGGGTGGCAACGGGGGACAGGCTCTCGTTCAAACAGAAGAACATTGAATTCAAGGGGCATTCTATTGAGTGCAGGATCAACGCCGAAGACCCGAAGACCTTCGTGCCGTGCCCGGGCAAGATCTCGGAGCTTTCAATCCCCGGAGGGCCCGGCGTAAGGGTTGACAGCGCGATATACTGCGGCTATACCGTTACCCCGCATTACGACAACCTCCTTGCAAAGCTCGTCGTGCACGCCGAGACGAGGATAGAGGCCATAATCCGCATGATAAGGGCGCTTGAGGAGTTTCAGGTGGGCGGCATAAAGACGAACATCCCGCTTCACCTTAAGATAATGAGGGACCATGACTTTATCGCAGGGAAGCTGGATATTGATTTCCTGTCAAGGTTCAGATGACCCCTTAAACGCCGGCTTCAAAACAACCCCCGCGTTTCACGAATGAGGTCTAAAATGAAGGCATGGAGGCTCATCCTTGATGCGGCCCGCTCAGGCGCTGAGAACATGGCAAAGGACGAGGCCGTATTAAGCTCGCTTGATTCGGGACTCACGCAAACACCCACCTTAAGGTTTTATTCATGGCTTCAGCCGACCATATCAATCGGCTGCCTGCAGCAAGCAGGCCGCCTTGTTGACAAGGGGCTTCCGGTCGTAAGAAGGATAACCGGGGGCAGGGCCGTGCTCCATGACGCAGAGCTTACCTATTCAATCACAGGCAGTCTTGAAGACCGGACATTCGGCGGCATAACAGAGACATATTTATTGATAAGCAGGTGCATTGTTGAGGCGCTTAACGACCTCTCAATTGAGGCGGCAATAGCCCCGGGCAGGGTAACAAGGGGAACCCCGGCCAATGACGACTGCTTTCATTGCCCGTCAAGGCACGAGGTGCTCGTATCCGGGAAAAAGCTCGTCGGCAGCGCGCAGAGGCGGCTTAAAAACGCGTTTGTTCAGCACGGTTCAATACTTTTTGATGTAAACAAACCTCTCTACGAGGGGGTCTTCGGCCCCGGGTCGTCCGGCGGGGTTGCCTGCATCAGGGATTTCTCGCAATTAAGCGCGGATGCCTTAATAAGCGCCCTCGTCAAAAAACTCGGCGTCGGCTTAAAGGCGAAGTTCTCGCCCTCGGGACTTACGGGCAGCGAGGAATCAATGATGCAGGGGCTTTATAGGGGCAGGTATGCAACCCATGAATGGAATTCCCCCGCGCTTCACCTTAAAGACGAGGCGGGCCTGTCGGGGGCCCCGTCAACCTGAGGCATGGGCGGGGGGCTGGATTTTTTTTGTATTTTCCAATATAATAACGGGTGTTTGCCGCTGATTTTCCGGCAGGGGGACTCTGAATAAGGCAATGGCGCTAAAGGAAAAGATATTAGACAGGGCACAGAGGTTCATCCAGAAGGGCTACCTTGATAAGGCTATCCAGGAGTATAAGGCGGCCGCCGAGGTTGACCCCAAGGATATTTCCATAAGGCTACGCATCGGGGACCTGCATGTAAAGACAGGGAACAAGGCAGAGGCGGCAAGGGAATACACGGAGGCGGCAAGGGCGAACGCCTTAAGGGGATTCTATCTTAAGGCAATAGCGGTCTACAAGCAGGTGCTTAAGCTTGAGGACTCGCTTGAGGTGCATTCCAAGCTCGCGGAGCTTTACATAAAGCAAAAACTTACCGCCGACGCGATAAGCGAGTACAGCTATATCTTGAGCACCTTTGAGAAAAAGGGCAAGATTCAGGAGGTTGTTGACCTCCTTAAAAAGATGCTGGATGTGGACGCCGACAACAACGCCGTCAGGCTTAAGCTCGCGGACATCTACCAGAAGCAGGGCTTTGACAAGGACGCGCTCGCCGAGTACGCAGCTATATTCAAAAGGATGCTGTCCCTTAACGACCTTGACAAGGCAGAGAGGTTTTATTCCGTTCTCTTAGGCAAATATCCTAATAATACGGAGATCCTCAAGGGGCTTTTGGACGTAGCGCGGGGGAAAGGCGATAACGGCCAGTTCTTAAGGCACGCAAAGCCGCTTTTTGAGGCATACAGATCAACGGATGATACAGGCCCCGCAAAGGAGCTTTGCAGGGAGATACTTGAACGAAGGCCGGACGATAAGGACGCCTCGGCGTTCCTTGGGCAGTTCACGGAAAAGCCCGTGGGGCCTGTTGCGCCTTCACATACGCCTGAGGAGGCGGTTGAGCATGAACCGCCGCTTGTTGAATTCCCTGAGCTGAAGATTTCAACAGAGGCCGGGGTCATTGAGGTGTCTGTTGAAGAAGAGGCGCATGTTGAAGGGGAAAGGCCTTTGATTCCTGCTGGAGAAGAAGAGGCCATAGAGATACTTTTTGAGGGTTTTGAGGAGCCTCAAGCGAACAAAGACGAAGACACGGGGGAGATTAGAGAGCAAGGCCCTGCCGGGACTGAAAGGCCTGAGCAGCCGGAAGAGTTTGTAGAGGTTGAAATTAGGGAAGATGCCGGGGTTGAACCCATAAAGGAACCTGCCGCGGAGGTTTCAGGAAAGGCCGAAGATGAGGCTGAAGGGGAGGAGAGGATAGAGGTAAAAGAGGCGGCCTCAACAGAAGAGATTAAGGAAGTGCCCCGTATTGAGACAGAGCTCGGCGGCATCGTTGAAGGCTTAAGGGCGCAGGTTGCCGAATTCGAGATACCTCATGTGGTAGAGCTTAATGAGCTTTCCGAGGAGGCGGTGCCCCTGAAGATTGAGGAATTTGAGGAAAAGATGTTTGAACCGGCCGAGGCCGTTGAGGAGAAGGCGCGGATGCAGGCAGACCATGCTGAGGAGTTAAGCGAGGGGCTTCAAGAGGCTGCCCTTGAGGCGGAGCCGCCGGAGGCCCCGGGGGTTAAGGAGGCAGAATACGCATCCGAGGTTGACAGGGAGCTCTCTGAGGCGATATCAGAGCTTAAGGAGAAGATAGAGCCCGAGGAGGTTGCCCGCGGCATTCGTCCTGATGCGGGGTTCATAGAGACGGCGGAAGAGGAGGCAAGGCAGGATGAGTTCGTGGACCTTTCAAGGGAACTCGGCATGGAAGAGGCCCTTGAGAATCTTACGGAATCGTGGGGCGCGGCGCAGCCGAAGGAAACGCACGATGAATTCAAGACGAGCATGGTAAAACAGCTCGGCAAGGAAGACAGCGAGACCCATTACAACCTCGGCATTGCTTATATGGAGATGGGGCTTCACGGCGAGGCCTCCAAGGAGTTTAAAATAGCCATGCAGAACGCAAGGCTTGAGTTTGACTGCTACATAAGGCTCGGTCTCTGCGCCATGGCCGAGCAGAATCCCGAGGAGGCGAAGCTCTATTATCTCAAGGGACTTAAGATAAGGGGGAGGACGGAAGATGAGAGAAAGGGCATGATGTATGAGCTGGCCCTTGCATACGAGGCGGCCGGGAATAAGGATGAGGCAGGCCACATCTTTAGCTCAATATATGACGTTGACCCTTCTTACCGCGAGGTCGGCAAAAAGGCCGGGAGACCCGCCCCGCTTCCGGAGACGAACCACATACCTCTTGACGACAATCTTATAGAGGTTGAACTCCTTTAGGCAACAAAAATTTCTAAGTAAAAAACCATTAAGACGCAAGGCGGTTTTCTCATAAAAAGGCATGGCCGGTGTTACCGGCCTTTTGTTTTATTATGGCGGACAAGGAATACATCATTAGGCGGATAACGAGGGACGCCTTCCTAAGGGAGGCCTGTTCCTCCGCGTCCGCCCTTGGTCTAAGGCTTTACGCCGTAGGCGGGCTCGTAAGGGATATGCTCTTAAAGAGGCCGTCCGTCAGGGATTATGACCTTGCGGTTGACAGGGACGCGCGCGGGCTTGCCATGATGCTTGCAGGCGATATAGGGGCCGCGGCGTTCCCTCTTGACCTTGGCCTGGGTTCGTTCAGGGTGGCCAAAAAAACCCCCCATGGCATTGTAACGATAGACGTGGCTCCGTTTAACGGCAGGACCATTGTCGGAGACCTTAAAAAAAGGGATTTTACAATCAACGCGGTTGCGATTAACGCGGCAGAGGTGTTTGAAAAAAAACGCCTCTCTTTCATTGACCCGTGCCGCGGCATTGAAGACCTTGAAAAAGGGGTCTTAAGGGCGGTCTCGGTCAAGGCCTTTGACCAAGACCCGTTAAGGACATTGAGGGCCGCAAGGTTTTCCCATCAGTTCGGCCTTGAGATTGAGAGAGGCACATTAAGGCTTGTCAGGGAAAAATCCCATCTGCTCTCAAGGGTGTCCTGGGAGAGGATAAGGGACGAGTTCTCGCTGATATTTTCGTATCCGCGCACCGTGAACGGGCTTAAACTCCTTTTTGACCTCAAGATGATTGATGCAATAGCCCCTGAATGCGCATGGGCCAATAAGGGGTATAACCTGAAGGCGCATTCCTTGAAGACGGTCAGTGAGGCTGAGAAGCTCATGCGCTGGATGAACGGCGGAGACGCAAAGGGGCCCTGGGTTAAGGCAAGGCACATCCTTTCGGAACAGGGCGCGGGGCTGCAAAACTCGGCGATATTAAAGATGCTCTGTTTTTTGCACGACGCAGGTAAACCCCTGACTATGAAGATGGAGGAGGGCAGGCTCCGTTTCATCGGCCACGAGGTGGAAGGCTCGTTGCTCGTAAAGGGGCTTTTAAAGAGGTTGAGATTCAGCAGAAGGTCATCCGCAATCATCTCAGGCCTTGTTAAAGACCACCACAGGGCGTTTATGCTCCTTAACCTTAAAAAACTCTCGTTCAGGGCAAAGGCGCATTTCTTTCGCGCAACCGGCGGGGTAGGCGGCATACTGCTTCTCCTTTGTTCCCTTGCCGACGCGAGGGCGACAAGGGCAGGGGAGGACAAGAGGCTGTTTGCGCTCGTAACAAAGATGCTTGATTTTTACTTCAAGGTGTATATCGTTAAACGGCCCCCCCCGCTTTTAAATGGGCATGAGGTCATGCGGATATTCAAGATGCCGCAGGGCAGGCTTGTGGGAGAGGTCTTAAGTAAAATTTCCGAGGCCGTGCAACAGGGCATTGTAAAGGACAAAAAGGGGGCGGTCCAATTCATAAAAGATTGGCTTTCGCGGATAAATGCGCAGGAATTTGGTTTACAAAAGGATTGACATTCAACAACAGCTGTTGTTAAAGTATGGGCGCCGGAAGGAGGCGTTATTCCATGAGGGTTATAAAGACAATTCCGTTCATAATAGCCATTTCGGTTTTCGCGATGCTATTTAGGAGCTATTCTTTTGCGGGGGAGGGGAAAGACAAGGTGGAAGAGTTAAAAAAGCTTAAGGCAGTCATAGAGACAAAATACGGCGAGATTGAAATAAGGTTATTCCCGGACAAGGCGCCGGGGCACGTTGAAAATTTCGTGAAGCTTGCAAGGCAGGGGTTTTACGACAGCACGATATTCCACAGGGTGATACCCGGCTTCATGATACAGGGCGGAGACCCTAACACAAAGGGCCCTGACAAGATGACTTACGGCACGGGCGGGCCCGGCTACACGATAAAGG
>JBBTGV010000082.1:0-4314 GCA_038041305.1 Deltaproteobacteria bacterium
CCTGCTCGCCGTAATTTACCCGTTTGTAAAAAGGTTTTCCAGCCTGCCGCAGGCATTCCTTGGCATTGCTTTCGGGTGGGGCGCGATCATGGCGTGGGGCGCAGTAAAAAACGGGCTTGACGCGGCGCCTGTGCTTATATTTATCGCAAACATATTCTGGTCAATTGCGTATGACACGATATACGCCATGCAGGATATTGAGGACGACATTAAAATCGGGGTTAAGTCAACCGCCATACTTTTCGGCAGGTTTGTGCATTTCGCGCTTCCCCTGCTTTATTTGGCCATGGCGGCGTTCCTTGCGCTCGCCGGCATTTCAGCGGGGCTTGGCGTGATATATTTTATCGGCATCGCGTTTTGTCTGTTGCTCTTCCTCTGCGCGGCATTTTTGCTTAAAAGAAATCCGGACGAAACAACGGCGTTTAACGGATTTTTCGCGAATGCTGTATTTGGCGGGATAATGCTTTTATTTATTATAATTGACCTGAATGTTTAAGCTTTTTAAGAGCGCAATATGATCTACGGCGATTTAAGGGAATTTCTTGACGCGCTTGAAAAAAAAGCGCTCCTCAAGAGGGTGACTGTTGAAGTGGATGCGGCCCTGGAGGTCTCTGCCATACTGGACAGGCTCGTAAAAAACGCGGGGCCAGCCGTATTATTTGAAAATGTAAAGGGCTATGAAGGCTTTCCGCTCTGCGGAAACCTCTTTGGCACAAGGCAAAGGGTTGCAATGGGATTGGGCGTTGAGGAGGAGGAACTTAAGAAAATCGGCGAGTTTATCGCGATGCTTCAAAGGCCCGAACCCCCGCAGGGCCTCTGGGACGCGGTTAAAAAAATCCCTTTTTTCGGCAAGATCCTGACGCTTGGGCCTAAGACGGTTAAGACCGGCCCGTGCCAGGAGGTTGTATTAAAAGGCATTGACGCCGACCTTTCAATGCTGCCCATTATCAAGTGCTGGCCAAGAGACGCGGCCCCTCTCATTACATGGCCGCTTGTGGTCACGCAGGCCCCGGACGGAGGGCCGTTTAATGTCGGGGTCTACAGGATGCAGTTTCTGGACAGGCAAAGGGCCATAATGAGGTGGTTGAAGCACAGGGGAGGGGCAAGGCATCAGAGGCTTTGGGAAAACGAAGGAAAAACCATGCCCGTTGCCGTTGCAATAGGCGCTGAGCCTGCCACAATAATAGCGGCGGTTACGCCTGTGCCTGAAAATGTCGGGGAATATCATTTCGCGGGCGTTTTAAGAAAAAAGCCGATTGACCTCGTTGACTGCGTAACAGTGCCTTTAAAGGTCCCGGCAACCGCCGAGATAATTCTTGAGGGGGAGATCCGGCACGAGGATACCGCGCCCGAAGGGCCTTTCGGCGACCACACGGGGTATTATAATGCGATTGAAAGATTCCCGGTATTCCACCTTAAGGCAATAACCCACAGAAAAGACCCCGTGTACCTTACAACCATTACCGGCCGGCCCCCTAAGGAAGATGCGATAATCGGCACTGTGCTGAACTGCCTCTATCTGCCGAGCCTAAAACTCCAGTTCCCGGAGGTCATGGATTTTTCGCTTCCAATGGAGGCTGTCTCATACAGGATTGCGGTGGTCTCAATAAAAAAGGAATTCCCCGGACACGCAAAGAGGATAATGATGGGGCTGTGGGGCATATTAAGGCAGTTCCTCTATGTAAAATACATCATAGTCGTTGACGACGACATAGATGTGCACAACTGGGCTGATGTCATGTGGGCGATTTCAACAAGGGTTGACCCGAAAAGGGATTCACTTATAATTGAAAACACCCCGGTTGACTACCTTGACTTCTCGTCCCCCAAGGAGCACCTCGGCAGCAAGATGGGCATTGACGCAACGGCAAAGACGCACCCGGAGGTAGACCGGCCGTGGGGCGAGAAGCTTGAGATGCATAAGGATGTCCTTGAGCTTATTGAAAAAAAATGGAAGGATTTCGGGATAGACTAAATGTCTGAGCAGGATAACGCTGAAAAAGGCTTTGACGCGTTCAAGGACCAGTGGTGGGACCCGAAGGGGGCGCTTTTTTCCCTTCACAGGATAAACCCCCTGAGGTTTGAGTATTTCTCAAAAAACGCCGGAGACCTTAAGGCAAAGACCATTCTTGATATCGGGTGCGGGGGAGGGCTTTTGTCGGAAAAATTCGCGGAGGCGGGCTCAATAGTAACGGGCATTGACCTGTCGCCCGCGTCCATAGAGGCCGCAAAGGCCCACGCAACACGGGCCGGGCTTGACATAAACTACCTTGTCGCAGGCCCTTCTTTGTTTTTAAAGGAAAACCCGGGTAAGACCTTTGACATAATCGCCTGCTCGGAGGTGCTTGAGCATGTTGACGACTTAAGGGGGTTTTTAGGAGATTCGCTTAAGATTCTTAAACCCAACGGGATATTTTTCTTCAGCACAATTAACAAGACCCTTAAGGCAAGGGCCCTTGCGATATGGCTCGCCGAGGGCATATTAAAGATGATACCCAAAGGCGCGCACGACTATGAGAGGTTTATAAGGCCGTCTGCGCTTTTTGCGATATTAAAGGAAAACAATGTCTCAATAAGGGAAATAAAAGGCCTAAGCTACGACCCTCTCTCGCTCTGTTTTAAGCTCACCAACGACACCTCTGTAAATTACCTGGGATACGCGATAAAAGGCTAACCGGCCTTTGCGCCAAGCCGTATGACCTTGGCCTCGGGCCGCCTGATGGAAGGCCCTGCGGCCTCTTTCTGCCCGCCTCCCCTGATAAGCAAGACAAGCGAATTAAGCCTAAGCGCGGACTTTGCTATCTCCTCGCTTGCCTTTGAAATCTCCTCGGCCCCTGTTGCGGTCTCCTTTGTGACAATAGCCACATTTTCAATGTCCCCGCTTATCTGGTCCGCTGTCGTAGACTGCTCCTCAACCGCGGTCGCTATATGCTGTATCATCTGGTTTACGGTTTCAACCTCTGTGATTATCTTTTTCAGCGCGTCCCCGGCGTCTTTTGCGAGGGCAACGCCTATTTCAACCACCTTTACCTCCTCTGCCATGCTGCCGAGGGCCTTTTTATTCTCAGCCTGAATAGCCCTTATCATTGAGCTTATCTCTTTCGTGGCCTTCTGCGTGCGCTCGGCAAGCTTTCTCACCTCGTCCGCAACGACCGCGAAACCCCTGCCCTGCTCGCCTGCGCGCGCCGCCTCTATTGCCGCGTTTAATGCAAGGAGGTTTGTCTGGTCCGCGATGTCGTCTATTACCGCGATTATCTTTCCGATCTCGTGCGAACGCGAGCCAAGGGCCTCTATAACCGCGCTGCTTTCCTGCGCGGTCTTTGCAATGCCGTTCATGCTCTCTATCGTCTTAACGACTATATCCCCGCCGCTCTGCGCGGCGCTGTTGGCCTGCCTTGCGGCCTCTGCCACCGCCGTTGCGTTCTTTGCGACATCCATTATGGTTGCGCTCATCTCCTGCGAGGCGGTTGCGACCTGCGAGGCCCTCGCGCTCTGGTTGTCGGCGCCCTTAACAATCTGGACGGACGACGCGGAAAGCTCCTCGGATGCTGACGCGAGCTGCGAGGAGGATGTGTGCATCTCTTTTATTATTTCCTCGGTCTTGTTAAGAAACTCGTTTAAAGACCTGCCTGCCCTGCCGAATTCATCGTCAGTTGATATCTGAACCCTTTTTTCAAGGTCCCCTTCTCCGGCGGAATTAAGCACCGATATTATCTTCTCCATGGGGTTTAGTGTGGACCTCTTAAGCGTTATGATAAGCATTGCTATTGTTGCTACGACTATCACGAACTGGATGCCCGCAACCTTGTAATTAAGGTCCTTGTTCGCCGCGAGCTGGGCCTCTATGGGCACGACCACCTCAAGCACCCCCCTTACGTCATTGAGCTTCCAGTCCTTTTTCGGGGATTCGGGGTGCGTGTTGTGGCAGTATACACAGGCCTCTTTTGTGAGCCTGTCCGCTATCGCGACCCTTACGACCTGTTTCCCGTTGAGCACGGCGCTCTCCGTAAAATCAGCGTCAGAGGCCTTAAAGTGTTCAAGGGCCTTTTGTTCAAAATTGTCAAGCGCCCTTGAGGAGCGGTTTGGGAACGGGTATGCGCTGTAAAGCCTGATCTGCATCCCGTCCTTGCCTATAAGCTCGCTTAAATCGTGTATCATCGTGGCAGGCAGCGGAATGGCGTCTTTGTCATCCTTGTGCCTGTAAGAGATCTTGAGGCTCGTTGACTGCTTTACCTTTGTCACCACGTTTTCCGTATAATAAACCCGCATTAACTTAAAGTGCTCAATTGAGGCGGTCGCGCTTTGTTTTGCCTC
>JBBTGV010000083.1:0-6065 GCA_038041305.1 Deltaproteobacteria bacterium
TTTGGATAGTAGTTATCAATAAGGCTCTTATAGCACCTCATGCGCACGGACGCGGGTATGTCGTCGCCCTTTGTCTCTCCGACGAGCGGGTGTATCATAAGGCCGTCAACGACCTCAAGCGCGCATTTTTGTATGTACTCGTGCGCCCTGTGAATGGGATTGCGGGTCTGAAAACCGACGACCCTTTTCCAGCCTTTCTCCTTGAAAAGCGCCCTTGTCTCCTTTGGGTCAAGCCTCTCGTTTTTGAATTCGCCTCCGTCTGAGCGCTTAACAAGGCTTATCGGCCCGCCGATAAGCACCTCTCCCATTTCATAGACCTTTTTAACGCCCGGATGAGCGTCTTCCCTTGTGCCGTACACCTGCATGGCCTCTTTTTCCTTGTCATGCTGGAATATCTCGTTTACGGTCATAAGGGCCACGACTGCGCCAGACGAATCGGTTAACGCAACCTCCATGCCCTGCTTAAGGCCTTTTGCCTCTGCCTCGGTCGTTGAAAGCGTAACCGGTATCGTCCACGGAAGACCGTTCTTCAAGGTCATGGTATCCATTACAGAGTGATAGTCGTCCTTGCACATAAAGCCCTCAAGCGGGCTGAAAGCGCCTATGGCGATCATCTCAAGGTCCGAGACCTCCCTGTCCGTCAAAGGCAGCTTTTTAGCGGTCCCCTTTGCCCGCGCCTCGGCCTCCTGACGCTCTTTTCCCTCAAGCACCCTGTTTATAAGCCTCCCGCCGTGGGGAGCAATAAGACCTTCCACTTTGATACCTCCAAAATGTTTTTATTTTTAAGGCGTTGCATGATTTTCTTAAACAAACGCCTTACGCCGTTATTCGCAACCACAAACAGCGGCAAAATTACTTATGAAGCCCGCACTCTGTCTTCTGGAATCCGGCCCACCTGCCGGCCCTCGGGTCCTCGCCCGGCATAACGGGCTTTGTGCACGGCTCGCATCCTATTGAAGGATAATTTCTGTCGTGCAGGACATTGTACGGGACATTGTTCTTGCGGACATAATCCCAGACGTCGTTTGAAGTAAGCCTGACAAGCGGGTTTACCTTTATAAGGCCGAACTTGCCGTCCCATGAAACCACCGGCGCATTCGCCCTTGTCGGGGCCTGGTCCCTTCTTATGCCCGTAATCCAGCATTTCAGGCCCTTAAGCGCCTCGGCAAGCGGCACCATCTTTCTTATGTCGCAGCAACGGTCTGGCTCTTTTTTCCAGAGCTCCGGGCCGTGCTTTTGAGCCATTTCGGCAAGGCTGTCCTTTGCCCCGTATCTTTCAATCTTTATCCCGTAATGCCTCTCGATCCTGTCTTTCACCTCAAGGGTCTCCTTGAAAAGAAGGTCCGTGTCAAGATAAAAAATCCTTGCCTTTGGGTTTATCTTTACAAGCATGTCAACGAGCATGACATCCTCCGCGCCCAAGCTGCACGCAAGAGACATGTCCTTTTCCGGAAAATTGGAAACCGCCCACTTCACGGCCTCCTCGGGGCTTTTGCCCTCAAGAGATTCGCTGACCTTCTTCAGTTCTTCCTCAGTCCATGCCTTCTCTGACATCTTCTCCTCCTCTGTTGTTTTTTGTTCAGCGACGACTTCCTGCGCCTTGCGTTGCAATGCGCCCCATTCAAAACACCGCGTCAATCCCGGCCAAACACAACCACCTCGCATTTGGCCTTTTCCTTGATCTCGTCAACGACGGATATTGAGAAGTACTTAAACAACGGCTTTTTTTTCTTTCTTACGAGTATGGCGGCGCCGATGTCCATTGCATCCACGACCTTAAGGACATTGCCCAATACATCGCCCTGCTCCATCATGGGCTCAAAGTCAACGCCTTCCTCCATCGCCTTTATCTGAACCCTGCCGAGTTCCTCGTATCCGCGCTGTCTGAAATCCTTCATAATGGCCTCAGAAAGCTCGGTAGTGGGCTTGTCCCCGATAAAGCCCGTGTCCGTAAAGCTTTCAAACACGGAATCCGCGGGCCCGGTCGTTAGGATGTACAGCGCCACAAGGGTTACGCCGTCCTTCCTTGCCCGGTCAACGGCGTAGGATATAGCCTCATCCGGGGTTCCGGCTGAGGTGAGCACGAGCAGGATTTTTCCTCTTTCCTTTATCATAACCTAAATCCCAAGCCCAATCAACGGCCAGTAAAAGGCCGCCAAAAGGTTGAAAACCACCCATGCGATCAAGCACATTACGAACCCGCCCTTAGCCATGTCCTTAACGGTTATGTAGTTTGAGGAAACCGCAATCGCGTTCGCGGGCGTTGACATGGGAAACATAAACGCAAGTCCGGCGGGCACGGCTATTGAGTATGTTATAAACGCCGGGCTCATGGAAAGATTCCCGGTAAGCCCCAGCCCCACGGGCAGGAGAACGGCTATAACCGCGGCATTGCTCATGGCCTCCGTCAGGAATATCGCAAGGAACGAAAAAACCGCGAAAACGGCTATGGGCCCGTGGGCCCAGCTGCCGAGCGCCTTGCCCACAAGCCAGCCCGCGGCCCCGCTTTTATCAAGCGCCGCGCCTAAGACTATGGCGCCTCCGTACATAAGTATTATACCCCAATTCACATATTCCTCTATATCCTTCCACCTGACAAGCCTCAGGACAAAGAGCGCTACGACGGAGCTTAAGGCAACGAGCGCAAGCCCTGCCGGGCCTGAGATGATCCAGCTCAGCACCGTCAGCGCAACAACCACGCCTACGGCGTATTCCCTGTACGAGACCTTGCCGAGCGCCTTTATGCGCTTTTTTATGGCCCCGTGCGCCGCGTCCACGCCCTGTATGTCAATGGGATACAATCTCGTTAGAATAACATACCCCGCGAGAAGCATTATTGCGACAAGGGGAAGCACCGCCACCGTATATTCCACGAACCCTATGGTGGAGCCGGTCGCCTCCTTGAGTATCCCAACCGCGAGGGCCACGCGCGCGCCGCCGAGGAATGTCGCCACCCCGCCTATGACGCAGCCCCACGCAAGGGCGAAAAAAAGGAGCTTCCCGTAGTTTGACGCGCCGGGCTTAAGCCCGAGGCTTTTCGCTATCTCAAGCACGATCGGAAAAAGCATTGCCGCGACCGCGTGTTCCGACATTATGAACGCAAGCGAGGCGGAAAGAAGAAATAGGCTTATGACAAGCCTCTTCGGCGAACTCCCGAACCTGTCCATTATATTAAGCGCAATCCTCGTTGACAGCCCGGACTGCATTACCGCGCCGGCGAGTATGAACGCGCCCAGAATAAAAAAGACAGCCTCGTTCCCGAAGATGGAAAAGGTCTCCTTTTTGGGTATCACACCCAATAGCGGCACAAGCACTATCGCGAAAAGACCCGTTATCGCGAGCGGGACAAAGCCGGTTACCCAGAGCGCAAGGCACACGATGAAGACCGCTATGGCCCTCTGCCCCTCAACGGACAGCCCGGCAGGGGCGGGCATGACGACGATGTACCAGAATACAAGCCCAAGTCCCGCGAAAAACAGGGGCCTGAGCGCCTTGAACGCGAGTATCAGCCAGATTGGCCTTGTGTCTATCTCAATAGCCATAAGCCCCTGTTCCCTTGGTCCGTCAATGCCTATCCGGGTCTTTTGCCTTCTTGACCCTGAGTTTTCTCCTAAGCGTTGAAAGGCCCCAGGCGGTTTTAAGCCCGATCCTTGACTTGTAAAAATTATCCACCATCGACGGCCTTGTCCTTCCGTCAACAAGGGCCTCAATCTCAACAGGGGTCGTAACGCTCGTTATGTCGCTTACAAGGCCCATGTTGAACCTCTTTTTTTTAAGCTCCCTGTAAAGGAACTTGTATACGGGGATTATTATTTCCGTCGTAAGCGGCTCAATCCTTAAGAGCCTACCCTGCCTCGGCCTGTATATGGGCAGTATCGGCAGCACGCCGACGGAACACAGGTGCTCTATGCCCTGACATGTGGAGCCGGGCGGCTCAAGCCCGACGATAAGGTGCGACGCCACAGAGCCCTTCGGAAAGACCATCGCGGCGTAGTTAAGCGCCTCAAGATACCTTTTCCTTCCTATGAGTCTTGCCCTGCCCGGGCATATCATCTCAAAAAGCTCCTTGTCGTATATCTCAAGGTTGTAGAGAACCGCATCAACCCCGATTGAGTATGTCTCGTCAATCCACCTGTCGTGCCTTGGAGGCAGCGCCTCAACCGCAAGCAGGCAGTTGAAGTTGTCCTTTATGGCCTTTATGTAGGGCCTGAGCACCTCTATGCCGCCGTCTTCTCCGTCGCTGAAGCCGATGGAGAGGTATATGACCTCCGAGACCTTTTCCTTAAGCGCCGCGCCGACCGCCTCAAGCACATCGTCAACGGTATAGACGGTTGAATCCCTTCCCGCAAGGTCAAAATTCCCGGCGCAGTATCTGCATTCAACGTTTGAATTGAAAAAATCGCACCTCGCGGACGGCGTTATGACGGTGTATCTGCCGTGCACAGAGGCTATCTTTGAAAACAAGACCCCGGAGCTTGTCTTTTTGCTCAGGAATTCAGGCTCGCTTACGAGCCTGACATCCACCTCTCCGGCGTCCGTGGCTATGAAGGTCCTGTCCCCGTCCCTCCTCAGGGCATACGGAGAGACCTTGATAAAATCCTCGGAGCAGGGTATGTTTACGGGCGTCTCGCCGGGCAGCATTATGTCAATGCCGTCCTTGCCGCAGACATGCGCCTTTGTAAGCGCGTCGTCTATCCTTATGCCGTTGAACATAAGGTCTATCTTCAACGCGCCCGGATTGTTTAAATAGTTTTTGCCTTTGGTCCTCACGCTGACACGGGGTAAACTGTTGCTGCGCTTTAAAGGTTTAACGGTTCAAAGAATCCTTTTTGCTTAGAACAGACTTTTTCGCTAAAAGTTCTTTCCCGCTTTTTTACAAAAAAAGCAGGTTGTTTACGCCTCGCACGATGCGCCCCTTATCTCGCAGACGACATCTTCATAGGCCTTAAGCTCCGTGATCTTCGGGTTGCCGCCGCAGAGCGCGCACTCAGGGTCTTTCCTTACCTTGACCTTCCTGAAGGTCATCTTAAGCGCGTCAAAGATCAAGAGATTTCCGGCAAGGCTGTCGCCAAGGCCGAGCAATGTCTTTATCGCCTCAACCGCCTGCAAAACCCCTATGACTCCGGCCAGCGCCCCAAGCACCCCCGCCTCCTGACAGCTCGGCACAAGGCCCTTTGGCGGCGGCTCAGGATAAAGACACCTGTAGCACGGAGATCCCTTATCGGGGTTAAAGACAGAGACCTGTCCGTCAAACCTGAACATGGAGCCCGACACGAGGGGCTTCTTTTCAAAAAAAGCGGCGTCGTTCATCAGAAACCTCGTCGGAAAGTTGTCGCTCCCGTCAAGCACGCAGTCGTATTCCCTGATGATGTCGCGGATGTTGTTTTCCGTAAGCCTCGTGTGATAGGGCCGCACCGACACATCCGGGTTTATGGCCTCAATGGCCTCCTTTGCAGAGGCCGTCTTTGCCTTTCCGATGGAGGTTGTCCTGTGGATAATCTGCCTCTGGAGGTTGCTTAGATCAACGCAGTCCCCGTCCGCTATGCCGATCCTGCCCACGCCCGCCGCGGCAAGATAAAGAAGCGACGGGGAGCCGAGCCCGCCAGCGCCGAGCACGAACACGGAGCTGTTCAAAAGCATGGCCTGCCCTTTGCCGCCTATCTCAGGCAGTATTATGTGCCTTGAGTACCGTTCAATCTGCCCTTCAGTAAAATCCATAAAAACCTCCCTAAAAAAATCAGCCGCTTTAATTTTCAAGATATGCCTAAAAAAAACCCCTTAAAGGGGTTTTTTGCGAAATAAAACCTTTTGCAGGCTGCCAAGAGAACCCTACTCAACGACCTTTATCTTTTCTTCCCTGAACGAAGAATCGTTTTCCTCAACAATCCAGCTTCGGGCCCTCAAATCCTTTCCGGCCTTGACCGAGATTATTATGTACGAGTACCCGGGATGCGCCCATTCCCTGTCGTACTCCGACGGCTTGTCCGGATGGTCAGGGTGCGAGTGGTAGAAGCCGAGCACGGCGCGCTTCACCGCGACGAGCCCGTCCCCCTTGTCGTCCTTGA
>JBBTGV010000084.1:0-15771 GCA_038041305.1 Deltaproteobacteria bacterium
TTTTACGGCATAAGGCGGAGAAGTGGTTTTTGCAACAGCATAAACCGTCTCCGCTTTATTATTTTCAGGGCAGGATAAGGCGGCTTTACACATGAAGTTCATAGATGAGGCAGAGATACTTGTAGCGGCGGGGCACGGCGGAAGGGGTTGCGTAAGCTTCAGGAGGGAGAAGTATGTCCCGAAGGGCGGTCCTGACGGCGGAGACGGCGGGGACGGCGGGGACATAGTGTTCGTAGCGGACCAGAGGCTGACCTCCCTGTTGGACTTTAGGTACAGGCGGGAATACAAGGCCGAGAGGGGCGAGCATGGCATGGGCAGCCTCTGCCACGGTAAAAACGGCATGGACCTCGTGATAAAGGTCCCGGTGGGAACGCTGATTAAGGATACGGCGTCGGGCGAAGACATCGCTGATTTGACCAAAGACGGAGAGGTGTTTTTATGCTGCAGGGGCGGAAGGGGAGGAAAGGGCAACGCCCATTTCAAGACCTCAACGCACCAGACCCCCCGGTTTGCGCAGCCGGGCATGGACGGGGGGGAGGGAAGGCTTAAACTCGTATTAAAACTCCTCGCGGACGTCGGCATCATCGGGTTTCCTAATGCGGGCAAATCAACGCTGATATCAATGATATCAGCGGCAAGGCCGAAGATCGCGCAATACCCCTTTACAACGCTTGTCCCGAATCTGGGCGTTGTAAGATTCGGGGACTTCGGCGGATTCGTCGTTGCCGACATACCGGGGCTCGTTGAAGGCGCGCACAGGGGAAAGGGGCTTGGAGTAAAATTCCTTAAGCACATAGAGAGGACCGGGCTTTTCATACATGTCCTTGATTTATGCCCCCCTGAAGACAAAGACCCGGTCTTGGACTTCAAGGCGGTAATCGCCGAATTAAAGGCGTTTAACGAGAAACTTTCCGAGAGGCCGCAGATCGTCGCGCTGAATAAGATTGACGTCCCGGAGGCCCGGCAAAGGGTCCCTCAGATGTTGAATTTTTTTAACGCATTGGGTATAAAGGTGTTTGCGATATCGGCGGCGACCGGCGAGGGCGTTAAAGATCTTGTCGCGTGCGTCGGCATGGAGGTGGAAAAAATCAGGGCAGGCAAAGCAATGGCATGAAGGATATCCGCAAAAAGATAATCAAAAAGGCGAAGAGGGTCGTCGTAAAGATAGGGAGCGCGGTCCTTGCCGGCAACAGCGCGTCCAATCCGGTTTTTTCAAGGATTGCGAAAGAGCTGCATGAGGCGAAGAAAGACGGCCGTCAATTTGTTATCGTAAGCTCCGGCGCGGTCGCCCTCGGCATGCATGGCCTTAATCTAAGGCAGAGGCCGACAAGCATACCTGAAAGGCAGGCGGTGGCGGCAGTGGGGCAGGGGCTCCTCATGGCCAGATACGACCGTGCGTTTTCAAGGTGCGGGGAAAGGGTCGCGCAGGTGCTGCTTACTCACGACGACCTTTCAAGCAGGCACAGGTTCCTGAACGCGAGGAACACGCTTTTCCAGCTCCTTTCAATGGGCATCGTGCCCGTCATAAACGAGAACGACACGGTGGCGGTTGACGAGATGAAATTCGGGGACAATGACCTGCTCTCGGCGCTTGCGACGAACTTGATTGAGGCGGACCTCCTTATCATACTTACCGACATAAACGGGCTTTTCAGCAAAGACCCGAAGTCAGACCCCCTGGCGACCCGCGTATCCGTTGTCCACGACATTGACGGCATAGAGCCTGTTGAAAAAACCACAAACGCGCTCGGCACGGGCGGCATGGCCTCAAAGATTGAGGCCGCTAAAAAGGCGGCGCATTACGGCGCGGCGACCGTGATTGCGAACGGCGCCTTGCCGGGCGTCGTAAAAAGCGTGCTTGACTGCGAGGACACGGGCACGCTCATACTGCCCAAGGAGGACAGGCTCACGGGCAAGAAGCACTGGATAGCGTTCTCAACAAGGCCGTCCGGCAGGGTCTTTGTGGACGACGGCGCGAGGGAGGCCATCGCCTTAAAGGGAAAAAGCCTGCTGCCAACGGGCGTAAAGACCGTTGACGGGTCGTTTCAGGCGGGCGAGGTGGTTCACTGCGTTGACCTTAAGGGCATGGAGTTCGCAAGGGGTGTGGCGAACTACAGCTCATCCGAGATTGAAAGGATAAAGGGGCTTAAGACAAGGGACATTGAAGGCGTTTTGGGATATAAGGTGTTTGACGAGGTGATTCACAGGGATAACCTCGTCGTGCTTTAGTTGAAAAAATTTCAACCACCCTTGCCAAGGAGGGCGTATGTCGGCGAAAGTTGATGTGAAAAATATCGCAAAGGCGGCAAGGACGGCATCCCGCAAATTAGCGCAACTGAATTCCGTTGTAAAAAATGACGCCCTTGAGGTCATGGCGGATTCGCTCCTGTCCAATGCAGGGGATTTAAAGAAGGCGAACGAGGATGACCTTAAGGCCGCCAGCGTAAAGGGGTTTTCCGGGGCAATGATGGATAGGCTCGCCTTGACGGACAAGGTCATTCGGTCTATGGCCGAGGGGCTACGGGAGGTGGCGGGGCTGCCTGACCCGGTCGGGGAGATAACGGGCATGCTGAGGAGGCCGAACGGGCTTATGGTCGGCAGGATGAGGATACCGCTCGGGGTCATCGGGATAATATACGAGGCAAGGCCGAATGTGACCGCCGACGCGGCGGGGCTGTGCCTTAAATCAGGCAATGCCGTGATCTTAAGGGGCGGGTCCGAGGCCATAAACTCAAACCTCGCAATCGCCTCCGTGCTACGCTCTGCCTTGGCCGGGCGCGGCGCGCCTGAGGATTCAATTCAGCTTATACCAACGACGGACAGGGCCGCGGTGGTGGAGATGCTGAAATGCGAGGACGACATTGACCTTATAATACCGAGGGGCGGGGAGGGGCTTATAAGGTTCGTGACGGATAACTCAAAGATACCGGTTGTAAAGCACTACAAAGGCGTATGCCATGTGTTTGTCGACGAATTCGCGGACATCGGGGTTGCCGAGGACATAAGCCTCAATGCAAAGGCCCAGAGGCCAGGGGTGTGCAACGCAATGGAGACGCTTCTTGTCCACAGGAAGATTGCGGCCGCGTTCCTGCCGGGGATGCATAGAAAATACATTGAGGCCGGGGTTGAATTAAGGGGGTGTCCTGAGACGGCCATGCTGCTGCCCGGCATAAAGGAGGCTACAGAGGAGGACTGGGGCATGGAATACCTTGACCTCATACTTGCCGTAAAGGTTGTCGGCGGTCTTGACGAGGCGATATCGCACATCGAAAGATACGGCTCATTGCATACGGAATCAATCGTTACGCGCGATTACTCAAACGCGCAAAGATTCCTCAGAGACGTGAATTCATCAACAGTGCTTGTAAACGCGTCCACGAGGTTTTCAGACGGATTCCAGCTCGGCCTCGGCGCGGAGATAGGGATATCCACGACAAAGGTGCACGCCTTCGGCCCAATGGGCCTTGAGGATCTTACCACAAGGAAGTTCATAGTCTATGGAGACGGGCAGATAAGGTCATAAATAGGTTGCCAAAAATTGTCCAAAATTCGTTAAAATATCCAAAAATATGAAAAAAGTGCGGCATTTTACTTGACGCTGAAATTATGTAAAAAATAAAAATATAATAAAATCAATAAGTTAACTTTATGGCACGGCTATTGCAGTAAATATAAAAGACATATTGCGCAAATCCATATACAAGTAGCCGGTTTTATTGTAAAATTTTAAATTGAGGCATATGCTAAGGCTTTTTTTGACGTTAAAAGCGAGGTCTTTATGGGCGTAAAGGGAAGGCTCAAGGACATGAGCCTGATAGATATAATCCAGATATTCAATGCAGAGAGAAAGACCGTCGCAATACATCTCGGCTCTGAGATGGGCTACGGCAGGGTCTATATAAAGGACGGCGAGATAGTGCACGCGACCTACCGCGAGTTCTCGGGTCCGGACGCCTTTTATCAGCTCCTTGCGTGGAAAGACGGGGAGTTTGAGGTTGAGGCTGGCGGGATGTGCATGGAGCGCACGATAAACGAAAAGGCCGAGGCCCTTATACTTGAGGGCTTGAGAAGGCTTGACGAGGCGCGGGGCCGGACAAGGACCGGCGAGGCGTATTCAGGAGACATGGAGTCAATAAGGCTTTTAAACAGGCTCTTTGAGCTTGGCATACTTGAGAAGGTTTAGCGATTTAATTTAAGGCGAAGAAGGCTGTACCATAAAGACATGGCGGGCGAAACAAAAAAGATTGCGATCATAGGCGCGAACAAAGAGGGGCTTAAGCTTCTGCCGATACTTCTTTGGGACAAGTCAAGCTCTGTCTGCTTGATAGCCGATTCAAACAGGGACGCGATGCTGTTTAAGCTCAACGAACTCGGGTACAGGCTTGCCCCCAAGCTGAACATAAAGGTCACAAACGAGCTGAACGACTTAAAGAACATAGCCGGGCTTGACACCATCATCAACGCGCTTCAGGACCCGCAGACGGAAAAGTTCCTTGAGGCCCACGAGTTCAGGGACGTTGAGAAGCTCGGCCCGTTAAGCGCAAGGCTTATATGGGGCATCCGTCCGTACGCGGGCAAGGGAATTCCCGGCATAGACAAGGCCGATGAGCAGACGAATCTCCTGCAGTCTTTAAGGGAGATAGTAGACGCGGTAAGGCTTACGATAGACAGGAAAGAGCTTTTATCGGTTGTCCTTAAGCTCGCCACGGAATCAACGGGCGCCGAGAGGGGCTCTATAATGCTTAAGTTCTCCGAGGACGATACCTTAAGGGTTGAGATAGCCAAGGGCATGGACGAGGAGGTTGTAAGAAAGATACGGGTAAGGCCAGGGGAAGGCGTGTCGGGAAGGGTTTTCAAGGAAGGCAAGCCCCTTATAATTTCAGGCAGGGCCACCCTCGGCGAGTTTGAAAGGCCGATGACGAGGACGGATGTAAAAAGCTCCATGTGCGTTCCGCTTGTCGTAGGCGGAGAGATAATAGGCGTGGTGAACGTAAGCTCAAGCGAGTCAGCCCACATATTCACGGATGAGGACCTTAAGTTCCTTCAGAGCCTCGCCGGCCTTGCCGCGGAGGTCATACAGAGGTCAAACGAATACGAGAGGCACAGGCTTGATGCCGCAAAATTCTCTTTCTGGAAGGAAGTGGATACCGTGATGTCGTCCTCTCTTCCGCTGGATAAGAGGCTGAACGCGGTCGCTAAAAAACTCTCCGAGCTTATCATCGGGCTTACCTGCTTCGTGTACTTATACGATGACGACAGAAAGAGGCTGTTCCTCAAGGCGGCAAGCATAAGGGACTCAAAGGGGCTGGGATATTTAAGCCTAAGGCCAGGCGAGGGCATTGAGGGCACCGCGGTTGAGGCCATGAAGGACGTGTTTCTTGTTGACAGGACAGAGGAAGGCGCCACAAAAAGGGCGTATATAGCCCTGCCGATGGTCTCTCACAACCAGTTCGTTGGCGTGTTGAATTTCCAGATTGCCTCGCAGAAGGGGATCTCCGCGTATCAGGAGGAGTTTCTCAAGGACATAAGGTCCCTGGTCGCGGAGGGGGTGTACAAGCACAGGCAGAGGGAAAAAGAGCAGGCCGTGTCAAGAAGGATGTTCGCGGTGGACGAGGCGGGGCTTGAGACAATTTCAATAAAGGATCTAAAGAAGCTCTACACCATAGTCGCCACGACGCCGGCCGCGATACTCGGCGCGGAGGGCGCGCTTTTGAGGGTAAGGCAGCAGGGCGCGAGCAGATACATTACGGTTGCGACATACGGGCTTGACGACAAGAACGTGAGGGAGTATTTCCTGCCCATTGAAAAGGAAACGGTCATGGAGGTCTTAAGGAAAGGCGATGCGGTCGCAAGGGAGTTCTCGGAGGAGGCCTCGCCTTACATCAGGTCAACCCTTTCAAGGCCCCTTATGCTGAACAACGAGATCGCCGCCGTGCTTACGCTATTCAACAAGACGGGCGAGGGCACGGTGTATCCGTGCGGATTTTCAAAGGCGGACACGGAAATACTCGCAAGGTTTTCGGTGTATGCCGAAAAGGCGCTTCAAAACATTTCAGGCGAATCTGACAAGCTCACCTTTTCATACGCCGGGGCAGGCGTTGCGCCTCCGCTTACGCAATTTAAGAAAAGGGTTGAGGAGGAGCTAAACCGCGCAAGGAGGTTTGAAAAGGGCCTTGTGCTGTCAACGGTGCGTTTTGCGGGAATAAAGGATGCGCTCCCGCACGCAAGGAAGGACTTTGAGGACAGGGTGATTGAGGGCCTTAAAAGAAAGATGAGGAATTTTGACGTCGCCGTAAAGCTCAATGAGGAGACTTACGGGTTCCTGCTCCTTGACACGAACGAGAAGGTTCAGAGGCTTCTTCCCGTGATAGAGGAAGTGATTGCGTCAAACGAGCTGTACAGCAGGGCGTTCTCAACAGGAAAGGCCCAGATATTATTCGGATACGCGATGTTTCCGGATGATGGGGATTCGTTCGCGGAGCTTTTTTCAAAGGCCTCCAACAGGGTGCTGTTTGAGCGCAACAAACCCCTCAAGACGGAACTCTACAAGTAAAATGATAACAGTAAGGTTTTTCGCCATGCTTAAAGGGCTGGCGAAGGCGGACACGCATCATTACGAGCTAAACTCCGCCATCACGGTTGATGAGCTTAAGGCGATGCTTAAAAGGGATTTTCCGGGTTTAAGGGACGTCCTTGACAGCAGGTCCATACTTATCTCAATCAATCAGGAATTCGCGTCAAAGGATGCAATCGTAAAGGACAACGACGAGGTGGGGCTACTGCCCCCGTTTTCAGGCGGATAGGCCGGGTTGACCGTCAAACAAAGGCGTTTTTAAAAAATGGACGACAGGCTCATAAGCATACAAAAAGAGGATTTTTCCATAGAGGACGCGGTTACGCTCGTCAAAAAGGCCTCCAACGGGACAGGCGCGGTAGTAGCTTTTTTGGGCGCCGCAAGGGATTTTTCAAAGGGGGAGCGCATAGCGGGGCTTGAATTTGAACACTATCCCGGCATGGCCGAGGTCATGCTGAAGGACATCAGGGACAGGGCGCTTAGGAATTTCAATATCATTGAGATGGCGATACTCCACCGGGTCGGCGCGATACGGACAGGCGAAAACATCGTGCTCATAGCGGCCTCGGCGGCCCACAGGAACGATGCGTTCATGGCCTGCGAGTGGGCCATAACCGAGCTGAAGCGTACAACCCCGATATGGAAACGGGAGACGACCGACAAGGGGGAGGTCTGGGTCTCCGAGACCCCCTGATATCGCATGATAACGGCAGGCATACTTACAATGAGCGACAAGGGCTCAAGGGGCGAGCGCGAGGATTTAAGCGGCAAAGAGATAGAGCGCCTGATAAAGACCCTGCCCGTTGAGGTGAGGGCCTATGAGGTCATACCGGACGAGGCGGAGGTCATAAGGAAAAAGCTCATTGAGTATTCGGACAAACTCGGGCTTGACCTCGTGCTCACCACGGGCGGCACCGGCGTTACTCCAAGGGATGTGACCCCTGAGGCCACAAAGGCGGTGATTGACAGGGAACTGCCCGGCATGAGCGAGGCGATGCGGGCCGAGAGCCTGAAGAAGACCCCGAATGCGATGATTTCAAGGGCAGTGTGCGGCATAAGGAACAGAACCCTTATAGTAAACCTTCCGGGAAGCCCGCGCGCGGTTGTGGAGAACCTCGCGGTCGTAATGCCCGCCCTCGTCCATACGATTGAAAAGATTAAGGGAAGCGACAAGGAGTGCGCGGCCCCGTAAGAATCCAGCGGGCCGGCCTCTTAAGGCCCCGGTCAATCAAGGATGTTCCTCAGCACAAAAAAGAGATTTTCCTTTCTTTCCCTGAACCTTCTGATCGTGTACGGGAGCCAGTCTCTGCCGTAAGGCACATAGACCCTGACCTTGTAGCCGGCCTCTGCCAGCCTCCTCTGGAGCGTCCTTTTAATGCCGAGGAGCATCTCAAACTCAAACCTGTCTTTTCCGATGCCGTTGCTGTTTGAAAAGGCGATTGCCTCGTTTATGAGCCTTTCGTCGTGCGTAGCAATGGCCGGCATATTGCCCTTAAGGAGCAGCTCCCGCATGATGCGTTCGTAGTTGAGATCAACGTCTTTCTTGTCCATGTAAGCGATATCCGGGGGTTCCTTGTAAGCGCCCTTTACGAGCCTGACGGAGGCGTTTTCCATGATAAGCCTTTTTACGTCCCCCGCGCTTCTTAATAGGGAGCTCTGTATGGCTATGCCGATGTTCTCGCGTCTTTTTCTTAAGCCCATGAATATCTCAATCGCCCTCTCGGTGTACAAAGATCCCTCCATGTCAATGCGCGCCGAATTTTTAAATCTGTTCGACTCGTCTAATATCTTCCCCGCGTTTTTTTTGGCAAGCCCATCGGAGACATCAAGACCGAGGTGCGTAAGCTTTATTGATATGGATGAGTTTACGCCGGATTCATCAATCGCCTGAAGAAGCCTCACATACTCGTCAACCGCGGCCCCGGCCTCTGCCTCGCCTTTTACGTTTTCCCCGAGGTTGGCTATGGCCGCGGCAACGCCAAAGGCATTAAGCCGCCGTGCCGTTTCTATCGCGTCTTTTATTGCCGTGCCAGCGATGTATCGTTTGGCGAGATATTGAAGCATGCCCATTCTTAAAAAACATCAGCAGTTTGTCAAAGAAATCTTTTCAGGAAGTCTTTTACGATTCCGGCAAGTCCTGGTCTTTTTGCGTCTTTGACCCCGTAGCGCACGCGTATGCACGGCTTGTTGATTTTTATTATCCTTGACAGGTCCGCGGGCGTGGCAATGAGCGCGGCATCGGCGGGGATTGAGTTTATGGTGTCTTTAAGGTCTTTAAGCTGTTTTCTCGAGTATCCCATTGCGGGGAGCGCGTTTTTCAGGTGCGGGTATTTTTGAAGCGCCTCTTTTATCGTTCCAACCGCAAAAGGCCGTGGTTGAACCAATATCGCGCCATGCATCCGGGCCGCAAGGACCCCGGCCCCGTATCCCATGCCGCCGTGGGTAAGCGTGGGCCCGTCTTCAATGGCGACGACTCTTTTGCCGGAGATCTCCCCCTCAACGGTTATCACGGACGAGGTCTCAACGACCCCGGCCTTCGGGTTAAGTCCGGCGATGTTGGCGCGGACTTTTAATATATCCGCCTTGTCTGCGGTATTCGCCTTGTTAATGACCACGCAATCAGCCCTTATTAGGTTTGCCTCTCCGGGATGATATTTAATCTCATGGCCCGGTCTCAGCGGGTCAACGACTACTATCTCAAGGTCTGGTTTTATAAACGGCAGGTCATTGTTGCCCCCGTCCCAGATTATAACCTGAGCCTCTTTTTGGGCCTGTTTCAGTATCTCTTTATAGTCAATGCCCGCAAAAACCGTTATGCCGTTCTTAATGAAAGGCTCAAACTCCTCAAGCTCCTCTATCGTGCATTTCGCTTGTTTTGTGTCCTCAAGGCCGCTAAACCTCTGAACCCGCTCCCTGACGAGTTCGCCGTACGGCATGGGGTGCCTGATCGCCACGGGCGTAACCCCGAGTTTTTTGACGGCGTTCGCAATGAAAAGGCTCACCCCGCTTTTTCCGCATCCGGTGCGCACGGCGCACACGGAGATGACCGGCCTTGTTGCCTTAAGCATGGTGGGGGCCGCGCCAAGGAGCACGAAAGAGGCGTTCAGCGCGATGACCATTGACGCCTTATGCATCACGTCATCGTGCGAGATGTCGCTGTATGAGAAGACCACCTCGTCTATGGAGTGTTCTTTTATGATCCGAGGAAGCCTTTTCTCAGGGTATATTGGTATGCCCTTTGGATACAGGGGGCCCGCGAGTTCCCCTGGAAACCTGCGTTTTTCAATAAAGGGTATCTGCGCCGCGGTAAACGCCACGACCCGGCATGAGGGATTGTCACTGTAAAGCATGTTGAAATTATGAAAATCCCTGCCCGCCGCGCCCATTATGACTATTTTTTTCCGCATTTTATCGTTTTAATGCCCGCTTACCGGAATGCCGGCATTTTTTCAGAGCTTGAAAGGAGCATGTAGCCGTTTCTTTCATCAAGGACCCTTAAGCCCTTAAGCTCATCGGTCACGGCATATTTTTTTGGCTCGGTTATTACGATAAAGTCTCCGAGTTTTTTTAGCTCCTTTATGTCGCACGCGTTTCGTTTTTCAATCTTGTAGATTTTTTTCTCGGAATAAAAGGCGATGCTCGGCCTGTTAAGCTCGTAGGTCGCAAGGGCTGTGTCTTTATCAAGGCGTTTTGCGTACCTTGAGTAATCATAAAGGGTTTTCTGAAGCATGATGTTCGCGGGCGGCAGCACGTTGAGCCTTAGAAACACGAGAAGCGCCGCGGTCGCGGCGCACAGGCCGTAAAGCGCCGGGGCCGGCCTTGAAAACGCGGCGATGGAAAGGATTGAGGCGGCGAGGAAAATCGCGCCGAGGTAGTAAAGGTTATGCGCCGGCACATACGCGTTGTTTATGCCTTTAATCTGAGGCAGGATAAATGACAATAAGGCGAGGATGACTGAGATGCCAGCGAGCGCGTAAAGGCCCTGTTTGTCCGCCCTCTTTTCCCAAAGCCCCGCCGCGTAAATCCCCGCCATTATGGATGCGGGCGGTATAAGCGGGAATATGTAGTTGGGCAGCTTTGTCCTTGCGATTGAGAAAAATATGAGGACAAATAAAAACCAGACGCAGCAGAGGGGCAACAGGGCGTCACCCTTGCGCTCCTTAAAGGCCCTGTATATTGAACACGGCAGGAATGCGACCCACGGAAAAAACCCGACAATGAGCACCCCGATATAGTAATAGAAAGGTCCGCCGTGGCTTGAGATGACGCCCGTATAGCGCTGTATGTGGTGTTTCAGCACGAAGGCGTTGAAAAATTCCATGCCGTTTGCGCGGAATTCAAGGGCAAACCACGGGACAGACACCAGAAGGAACGCGCCAATGTAAAGCGGGTTAAAGAGCCTTTTGGCGGATTCCCAGTCCTTTTTTATCGCGAGGAATATAAGCGCGATGGAAAGAGGGAAGACAAGGCCTATTGCGCCTTTTGTCAGGAGCGCAAGGGCTGAGGCCGTCCAGAAGAGGAGAAAGAACTTAGGCCTTTGCCCGTTAATCGCCATGAAGAAAGAGTAGACCGAGGCGCTTATGAAAAACGCGAGTGTCGCGTCCGTGACCGCCGAATGAGTGTACATGAAGAAGAGGACGTTTAAAAGAAGCGCCGCGGACGAGAGATACGCGGCAAGAGTCCCCCTGATGCGCCTTACAAAGAAAAATGTCATTATAACAAGGAGCGCGCCGAAGCCCGCGGAGGTAAAGCGCAGGGCGAATTCATTTACGCCGAACAGTTTTAACGCAACAGCGGAAAACCAGTAAAAAAGTATGGGTTTGTCGTATCTCGGCTCAAGGTTGTATGTCGGCGTCAGGTAGTCGCCTGTTGAGACCATCTCGCGGGCCGCCTCCGAGAACACGGCCTCGTCAATGTCAAAGACCAGATATCCGTTCAGCTTAAAAAAGGCCACAAAGACGATAAGGAGGAAAAAGAGCGCGATCTTCCATTCGTTTTTTTTATCTTTAAATCCGTTGCATGAGAGCCAGCCTACAACCGCGCCCAGGATCGCGCCCGCCGCGACATCCGATGGAAAATGCGAGCCGAGATACACCCTTGACGCACCGACGAACGCGGCGATTAGAAATAGCGGCATCCTGAGGGCCGGATAAGCCTGAGACGCCGCGAACGCGAACGCAAAGCTTACCGTCGTGTGGCCGGACGGGAAGGAATTGAACCTGCCTGAAAGGTCAAAGAGAACGGGGTTTGTGAGAAGCTCAATCGTTGAGTTGAGCGCATGGCCCGAGCGCGGCCTTTCAAAAACGGCCTTTGCGATGTTTACGATAACGCCGGATGCGATTACGGACAAAAACGCCCCTTTGCCGGCCTGCATCAGGGCTTTGCTTTTAAGCGCCCTGCCGGCAACATAGAGAGCCGCGCACGCCGCGATCAGGAACGCGCCGTTTCCGATGAGGCTTCCAATCCTTGCGCCGGCCGTTAAAACGGAGGATCTTGGGATTGAGGCTGCAAGCGGGTCAATAAGGAGCGACAGCAGAACGACGGCAGAGGCGCAAGACAATAGCATTGAAATCCTTTTCAAGCTATACGGCATTCTTAACGGCCTCCTCAAGTATGTTGAGGGCCTTGTCCATGTCTTTTTTTTCCGTTGTAAGCGGCGGCATAAGGCGCGCTATGTTTTTGTCAATCCCGCATTCTATTATGATGAGGCCCCGCTTAAGGCAGGCATCAAGGATTTTTTTGAGGAGCCCGCCGGCGGGCGCGCCCTGCGCGTCTATGAATTCAATCCCGATCATGAGCCCGAGGCCTCGCACGTCGCCCATGACGGGATATCTTTCCTGCATGGCCTTGAGCCGCCCCATCGCATAGGCCCCGAGCATTGAGGCGTTCTTAAGGAGTTTTTTCTTCTCAATCACCTCAATCGTCGCCCCTGCCGCGGCGCACGAGACCGGATTGCCCCCGAAGGTCGTCCCGTGCGCGCCGGCCGGCCATTTTGACATTATCTTGCTTGACGAGCCGACTGCGCTCAACGGCAGCCCGGAGGCAATGCCCTTCGCAACGGCGATGATGTCGGGCGCTAGATTGAAGTGCTCCGAGGCAAACCACTTTCCAGTCCTGCCGAATCCGCTCTGTACCTCATCGGCTATGAAAAGCATGCCTTCCTTGGCGCAGAGTTCCCTTAGTCTTATCAAAAATTCCGCGGGCGGCACAACGTATCCGCCCTCTCCGAGCACCGGCTCTATGATTATCGCGGCCACTTCCCCGGGGCTTATGATGTGGCGGAGCATCCGTGTTTTAAGGTATTCAAAACAGTCTGTCTGGCAGGAACTCCTTTGCTTTCCCATCGGGCACCGGTAGCAGTACGGGTAAGGCGCGTGGAACACGGAGGGCAGCAGCGGATGATAGAGGGACCTGTATCTCGCCGCTGAGGCGGTAAGGCTTAAGGCGCCGAGCGTTCGGCCGTGAAAGCCGCCGGTGAACGCTATTATGCCCTGCCTGCCTGTTGCGTGCCTTGCGAGCTTTATAGCGCCCTCAACGGCCTCTGCCCCGCTGTTTGAGAAAAAAAACATGTCAATGCCCTTGGGGGTTATGCCGGAAAGCCGCTTTGCGAGGCGCACAATCGGTTCGTGGTAGAAGATGCCTCCGGAGTGCATGAGCTTTTTCATCTGCGCGGCGGCGGCCCTTACGACCTGCCTGTTGCAGTGGCCCGTGTTCGCAACGGCAAGGCCTGAGGAAAAATCCATATATCGCCTGTTGTCCGCGCCCTCTATGTAAACGCCGCGCGCGCCTTTGGCGACGATGTCCGTGTGAAAGACAAGCGCCGGCGTAAGGTGTTTTTTTGCCGTTTTTATTAAGGTATTCTTCATATTGATTCAATTACCGTAGACACCCCCCCGGTCTTCTGAGGGGTGGTTCATGCCAATTGAAATGGCGGCGATTCTTCAGTCTTCATCCACTGGTATGGGATTGCAAAGGAGCGAGTCGTACGGGGCGAGCCTGCCGCAGTCCTTGCATATGTATTCAATGGATTCAAGCATGCTTGCGCACGCGTGCCGCGGGTCTTTCGTGGATTTGCCGCAGAATTCGCATTTATACGGCCTCTCCGCCTTTGTCGGGTGGCAGAGGTGTCCTCTGCCGCTTGCCGGTTTTTCGCAGCTTGGGCATTGGAACGTCTTTACGTATTTAGTCGGCATGGTGAATTGTCTCCTCAGCCTGAGCGGATCAGAAATTTTTTCCAAATATGTTTTGCCTACAAATTAACGAACGCCTGCTTCAGTTTCCTTAGGTGTTCCTTTTCCTGCTCAATGAGCCTCTCAACAACGACCATGTCCTTGCCCCGGATCATCTTCAGAAGCTCATAGTAGAAAAGTATGGAGTCCTTTTCCATGCCTATCGCGCAGGTTAACGCCTGTTTTTCGCTTTTTATGCGGGAGGCCAATTTCTTTCCCTCCCCGGGGCTTGTAAAGACCTTTGTGTCGGCGATTGCGTTAAGATACAAGGCCGCCTCGTCCGTATAAGGGTCTGAGGCCGCCGGCGTCTCGTGCTCCGGGAGCTGCCCCTTAAGGCCGAGAAAGACCTTTATGTGGTCTTTCTCCTGCTCCGCAAGGGTTTTAAACAGGGTCTTGAGCGCCTTTGATTTTGACGCCCTTGCCGCGCCCGTATAGTATTCAAAGCCGTTTTCCTCAATCCTTAATGCCATTGTGAGCACCTCCGTGCCTGTAAAGTGAACAGGGTCCATAAAAAAACCTCCTTTGGTCTTTTGCCTGCGGCGAGTCCTGATTATAACAGCAATGTTTTTTTAAGAAAAGGCTTTAAAATAAGCTGAAAGTGGGGTTATTGTATTTGAGCCTTCTGCAGGCTCCCGCTAAAGTCCCTGTATATGACCTTCCAACGCGTGTATATGTCAAGGCTTCCGCCCCTGCCGCCTGCCTCTTTTCTTCCAGTGCCGCTTCTTTTTATCCCGCCGAACGGCAGATGCACCTCGGCGCCTATTGTCGGGGCATTGATGTAGACGATGCCGCTTAGCAGATCCCTCTCCGCAACAGCGCTTTTGTTGACGGCACTCGTGTATATGGAAGATGAGAGTCCGTAATCAGCATCATTGGCCATGTCTATCGCGTGCTCAAGGCCGTCGGTCTTTATGACGGCAACCACCGGGCCGAATATCTCCTCCCGCGCAATCCTCATCGCCGGGTCAACGTCAACGAATATCGTCGGCTCAATGAAAAATCCTTTTTTGAACTCCCCATCGGTCCGCCTGTTGCCGCCAACGAGCAATGTCGCGCCCTCGTCTTTGCCGAGTCTTATGTAGCCAAGCACCTTTTGCATCTGATGCCTGCTTACGACCGGGCCGACATCCGTGTCGTGAAAGAGCCCGTTCCCGAGCTTAAGCCTGACCGCGGCCTCTTTAAACATCTTTATGAATTTCTTGTACGCTTTTTTATGCACGATCACCCTGCTCGCGGCAGTGCACCGCTGGCCTGTGGTGCCGAATCCCCCCCAGAGGCAGCCCTTCACGGCAAGGGCAAGGTCAGCGTCATCCATGATTATAACGGGGTTTTTCCCGCCCATCTCGCATGAGACTTCTTTGCCGCGCCCGCCCGCAGAGCAGGCCCTTATAAGCCCTTCCCCCACGGGGTTTGAGCCTGTGAATGAAATGCCGTCAATGCCCGGGTGGGAGGCAAGACATGTCCCGGCATCCTCTCCTTTTCCGTGCACGAGGTTTAAGACCCCGGGGGGAAGCCCCGCCGTTTGCAGGGCCTCAACGAACCTCGCCGCGACAACGGGCGTCAGGCTTGAGGGCTTGAGTATCACGGTGTTCCCGCTTATGAGCGCCGGGAATATCTTCCATGAAGGGATTGCGACCGGGAAGTTCCACGGGGTGATAAGGGCGAACACCCCGATAGGCTCGCGCACTGTTTTACAGTCCTTGTCCTTCAGTTCCGATGGCATTGTCTCGCCCGACATGCGCCTGCCTTCGCCCGCCATGTAATAGGCCATGTCAATTGCCTCCTGCACGTCGCCGAGGCCTTCTTTTACAACCTTGCCCATCTCCCTCGTTACAAGCCTGCCGAGGTCGGGCTTTCCTTCCCTTAAAATCTCCGCCGCCTTAAAGAGGATCTCGCCCCTTTTCGGGGCGGGCGTAAGCCTCCATTTTTCATAGGCGCCCCTTGCCGCGTCAACGGCCATGTCAATAT
>JBBTGV010000085.1:0-13668 GCA_038041305.1 Deltaproteobacteria bacterium
CAGACCTCAAAAGTTATAAGCTACGACATTAAAAAAATTGACACTGACTATTTTGTTGAAGAATAATCTATGGCGCACACGCAATGCTACAAAAACTCTGGCGGAAAGGGGAGGGAGTCGAACCCTCCGTTCCTTTATTAAAAGGACGCACAAGTTTTGAAGACCTGCAGGACCACCGGGCCCTTTCCCCTTCCAAATTGGATTTCCTTGAATTGATTTTACTTCCCGGAATGACAAGACCAGAGGCGGGCGTAAGGCTTGATTAGCGTGATCGGCAAATTAAAAGGCCTCAAAACAAAAATAAAAAAAAGGCGTTGTATGGACAGCTTTGCTCCAATCCGTCGGTCTTAAGCCGCTTTTAAAACCCGCACTGGTTGCCGCCACAGCCGCAACCCGCATGGTCTTGCCTCTTAAAACCCCCTTAGGCGGTTTATACACGCCCTGCGGATGGGAAAAACGTTTTCTCGCGTTAGTCCAACAACGCCTTTACTGCTCTCCCACTCTTATTATATCACAATATGCGTTTTCCGCAAATAGGATTTTTATGCCTTGAAGCGCCCTTGACGCGTTTTTACGGCTTTTTATTGGCGTTTTTTTGCTTGCCTTTCCTCAAAAGCTACGGGCATGTTAGCCTTAAGACGAAAGAGATCTTTTGTGAAGGTGGCGGCCCAGGGCGGGTTGATCAGGCGTCCTGCATCGCATCCAGCTTAAGCGGCCGGCTTGCACACACAACCCGGGCAGGGCCCCTAATGCTCCCACTGAAGCTCATCTCTTTAAAGCCGACATGCCCTTTTCTCCATCTATCTATATGATACTACTTTCGGCTTATTTAGTCAAACCGTTGCGTCTGTTCTCGGCCTTGTCTTCCACCTCCTGTGCACCCAGAACCACTGGGCCGGGTCTTTTCTTACAATGTCTTCTATTATCTTTGTGCATCTCTGGGTGTTTATAAGCGTATCTTTTTCCCTGTTGCCCGTGGATGAAAACTCAACCGCGTCTTGCACCACGAGCCTGTGGGTCTTTCCGCTACGTTCAATGAACGCAGGCACAACAGGGGCCTTGCTCCCTTGCTGAAGCAGGGCAAGTCCCTTGTTGGTGCATGCCGGGATCCCGAAAAAATCAACAAAAACGCCTTCTGACCATGTAACATTCTGGTCAAGGAGGATTACCACAATCCTGCCGTCCGAGAGGCTTTTAAGAAGCCTCCTCATCGCCCTTTGCTTTGATATTATCGTGTTGCCGCACCTTGTGCGCGCCCATTTCACAAACCCTTCAAATAAACGGCTGTCCATCTCCCTTGCAACGACATCCATGCTGTAGCCCTTAAGCCCGAGTGTCGCCACCAAAAGCTCCCAGTTCCCATAGTGCGCGGTAAGCAGTATTGCGCCTCTTTTCCCATGCAGGGCCTCATCCAGCGCTTTTGTTCCAATGCACTCAACATAATCATCAATACTGCCTTTTTTGAGCCACGGCAGCCTCGTAAATTCAAGGGCAGTGACAGCGAGATTCTGAAATGCCTTTTTGGCGATTTGCCTTGCGTCATGTCCGGGCATCTCTTGCCTGTAGGCGTTGTTAAGGTTTTTTATTGCGATATCCCTTCTTTTTTTGTCTATCGCAAACGCAACGGCGCCGAGCATCCTTCCCGCGGGATTGACGATGAAAAGAGGGATGTGCCCAAGCACGTATGCGGCTATCTTCAGTATCGCAAGCATCTATGGAGCCTTGTTAAATCACCTGCTCAAGGATTTTTTTGAAGGCGTCTTTGTCCTCTGGAACCGCGTCCACGCAAAGCGCGTAAATATCCATGCCGTGGCCTTGTTTTATCCTTACCGCGTCTTTTTCGGTCGTAACAATAAGCTCAACGCCTGAGCCTTGTTTTTTTATCTCTTCCATGTCTTTTTGAGTAAACCAGTGGTGGTCCGGGAATCTTAAGGCGCCCTTAAGTTTCCCGCCGAGGTTTTCTATGGCAACGAAAAACGAATCCGGGTTCGCAAGGCCCGCGAACGCAAAGATTTTTTTGCCCTTAAGATATTCCAATCCCATGTCTTTATTGCCGGATATGTCTGTAAGGCCAGTTGGAACAAGATTGAAAACAAAGCAGGGCGCGGCAATTGTCTTCAGCTTTTTAGCCAAATAATCGTCCCTTGTGCCGCCCTTTATGAAAATCGCATCAGCCCTTTTTATGCCGCTTGCAGGCTCCCTTAATATCCCCCTTGGAATCAAAAACCCGTTTCCAAATCCGTCTTTTCCGTCAACAAGCGCGATATCCAAATCCCGCTTAATCCTTAAGTGCTGGAACGCGTCGTCAAGTATTATAATCTCCGGCTTAAACGCCCTTATCGCGTATCTTCCTCCGGCGACCCTGTCCTCGCCGACGACAACAGGCACCCCTTTCAGCCTTTTTGCCATAACATAAGGCTCATCGCCCGCCTCCTCGGGCGTAAGGAAAACGCTTTTTCCGTCAGACACTGAAAGTATGCCAGAGGTCGTTCTTTTGTATCCCCTGCTGACAACAACGGCCTTGATGCCTTTTTTTCTCAGAAACCCTGCAACGGCTATCGCAACAGGCGTTTTTCCGGTGCCGCCTGTAGTGAGATTTCCTATTGAAATGACCCTGCACGGCAGTTTCTCGGACTTAAAGAGGCTTATCCTGTAAAAAAAATTTCTCGCCAGAACGGCCAGGCCGTAAACAATGGAAAGAACGGTTAAAACAACATGCGCAGGGATGTTTATGCGCCTGCTTCTCATCCACATGTTTATTGTTTCGTTGATCCCGCCAGCCATGTTATCTTAAAAACCCCTCAATCAGTTTTACGGTCTTCTCCGAGGCGCCGCTATTTTCCTCAACCACTTTTTTCGCGGCCGCGCCCGCTTTTTCCCTTAATTCTTCGTCCTTAAGGAGCGCCCTTACTGCCTCGTAAATGCCTTTTTCATCCCTTACCATGAAGCCCGCCCCCTTTGCCTCAAGCATCCCGGCCATCTGCTCATACGCGCCGAGATAGGGGCCGTACAAAACAGGTTTTCCGAAAAACGCAGGCTCAAGCAGGTTATGCCCGCCAATGCCGGCAATGAGGCTTCCCCCGACAAACGCTACATCCGCGAACGAGTATGCCGTCAAAAGCTCGCCTATCGTGTCAAGCATGATTACGGGGCCTTTTTCAGACCTTGACCTTCTCGCAGGCTTGAACCCGGCCTTTTCAATAGTCGCCTGAACCTCCGAAAACCTTTCGGGATGGCGCGGTGCGATTATGAGTTTTATGGGTTCGCCGGATTCCTGCTTAAGCGTTTTAAAGGCATTAAGCATCGCCTCTTCCTCGCCTTTATGCGTGCTGCCCGCGACGATTATCCTCTCAGCGTGGTTTATGCCGAGCGCGTCTTTCAATAACCCGGCATGTCCTTTATCCCTGTCCGCGGGCCTTAGGTCAAACTTGATGTTCCCTATTGCCAAGGCCCTGAACGCGGCTACGCCAAGATCAATGGCCCTTTGCCTGTCCTTTTCAGTCTGGCCGCAGTAATAGGCCACGGAGCCGAACACCTCCTTGAAAAAGAACTTCAATATCCTGTATCTTTTATAGGACCTGTCGGACAGATTTCCGTTTACGACCATTATGGGTATGCCGCTACGCTTAAGCCCCCTAAAGAGGTTCGGCCATATGTCCTTTTCAACCGTGGCAAAGGCCAATGGCCTCGCGTTTTTTATTATGGGCCGCACTGCCCATGAAAAGTCAAACGGGAGATATATAAGCGCGTCTATAAGACCCGTACCCTCTTTTTCCGCCACGGCCTGCCCTGTTTTTGTGGTGGTTGAGAAGAGGAATTTCAACTCCGGCCTTTTTTTCTTGATAAGCCGCACAACCGGCATTACGGCCATCGTCTCCCCGACCGAGACCGCGTGAATCCAGAGGACCTTTTTGTTGTTCAGGCCTTTTATCTTTTCTTTGCTTACGACGCCAAGGCGCTCAAAAACACCCTCCCGGTATTTCATGCACATCTTTAGCAGGAAATACGGGGAGAGAATCAGGAAGGTTAGATGAAGAAGGATTTCATAAAGGACATAGTTCATTACTGAGGATGGTAAGACGCATGATTAAGAAGATATTTTTGTTTTTTGTCTAAAACTTATCCGGGGCCATTAAAAGATCCGCTTCTTCGGTGATCCTGTTCAGGGTGTTTTCAAGGTCCGCCCTTGCCGCTTCCATTTCACCCGCGTCCGCGTGCCTGCCTACGTGAATCGGAGGGGCGCAAATGAATACGCCCCTTGAGAACGGATGGGGGAGCATGAACCCGTCCCAGCTCTTAAAAATTTTTTTTTTGACGCGCTGAAGGTTACGGGCACAATCGGAAGCCCCGTTGACCTTGCGATCTGTATAATGCCCATCTGGGCCTTCTGCGTAGGCCCCTTTGGGCCGTCCGGGGTTATTGCGACGTCCCTTTTGCCCTCAATTGACCTTAAAAGCCCTTTGATGCCCGAAACCCATCCGCGCGTTGTTGAGCCCCTTACGGATTTTATGTTGAAATGCCCGACGGTCCTTGATATGAGCTCGCCGTCCCTGTGGAGGCTTACGAGGACAGTTAAGCCCCTGCCGCCCATGCCCATGTATGAATACGGCATCATTAAGAGACGGCCGTGCCAGAACGCAAGGATGATATTGCCGTCTTTTAGGAGCCCCCTTAGCACGCCAAAATTCTCGTATTTAATGCGCATGCTCAGCCTCAAAAACCTTATGACAAGGCTTCCCAAAAAAGGCGCTACTCTTGTCAAAAGGCTGTTTAGAAAACCGTTTTTCATTCCCTCATCCCTCAAACTGCATTGAATAGAGCCTTGAGTACTCGCCCCCGCCAGCGATAAGCTCCTCGTGCCTTCCCTCTTCCAATATCCTGCCGCCCGAAAGCACGATTATCCTGTCCGCGTTCCGTACGGTTGAAAGCCTGTGCGCTATGACGAATGTGGTCCTGCCCTGCATGAGGTTGGCTATGGCCCGCTGAACCTCCTGCTCTGATTCGGTATCCAGCGCCGAGGTCGCCTCGTCAAGTATGAGTATGGGCGCGTTTTTTAATATGGCCCTTGCAATTGAGATCCTCTGCCTCTCCCCGCCTGAGAGCTTGATGCCGCCCTCGCCTATGATGGTATCATAGCCTTCCGGAAGCCTTATTATAAAATCATGCGCGTTTGCCGCCTTTGCCGCCCTTATTATCTCCTCGTCCGTCCGTGAGAAATCCCCGTACGCGATATTCCTCTTGACCGTGTCGTTAAAGAGCACGACCTGCTGCGACACGATGGCAGAGGCCCGCCTTATTGATTTAAGATTAATGTCCTTGATATCCTTGTCGTCAAAGAGTATTGCGCCTTTTGTCGCGTCATAGAACCTTGGTATTAGGTTTACGAATGTCGTCTTGCCAGCCCCCGAGCTTCCCACGATCGCCAGCGCCGTGCCCTTTTTAACCTTTAGGTTTATATCCTTTAAGACCTGCTCGCTGCCGTAATTAAACGAAACGCCCCTAAATTCAATGCAATTGTCTATGCCCGCTGCCTCGGCGCGCCCCTGCGGCATCAGAGGCTCCGGCGTCGTGTCAAGCACGTCAAAGATCCTCACCGCCGCGGCCAGACCCTGCTGTATGTTGAGGTTAACCCCGTTCAGGGATTTAATGGGCTGATAAAACATTATGACGGACGCGAAAAACGATATAAAGGCCTCGGGCTTCAGCGTCCCGCTGCTTATCCTGTAGGCCGCATACCAGATCGTTGTCGCAAACGCGATTGCGCCGAGCATCTCCATGAGCGGGGACGAGATGCTTCTTACCTTTACGGTCTTAATCTGCGTCCTTGTGAACCTCTCGTTCTCCTGCCTGAACCTCTCTGCCTCGTATCCCTCCATTGAAAACGCCTTTACTATCCTTATGCCAGCTATGGCCTCGTGCAAAAGCATCGTCATCGTGCCCATCGTGGCCTGCCCCTCTGTTGAGGCCCTCTTCATCTTTTTGCCGAGCTTTCTCATCGGGTAGAGGGAAAGCGGCAGCGCCACGCCCGCCGCGAGCGCAAGCTTCCAGTCAAGGCTTATGACAATGCCGGCAAGCACGAGTATGGTAAGGCTCTGCTTCAATACGGTGGCGACCGCCTCTGATGTCGTGCTCTGCAGCAGATTCACATCGTTCGTGAGCCTGGAGATAAGCACCCCGGTCGGGGAGCCCGTAAAATAACCGACGGGCAGAGAGAGTATATGCTCGTAAAGCCTCTTTCTTATGTCCCTTACGATGCCCATGCCCACGAATCCCATGAAATACGATTGTCCGAACGAGCTAATCCCCTTAACCACCCCGACCGCCATTATCGCAAGCGGGATGGCTATAATCATCTTTTCCTTTTGTATGGTAAAGAGATCCAGCGGGATCAGGTTTATGCCCATAGCCTCGTCGCCCCCGCTTGAAAACAGGAACTTCATCACAGGCCCTATAAGATACGCCATTGCGCCGTTTGAAAGGGCGAACCCCACCATGCACGCAAACGCGAGCACAAGCTCAAGATTGTACGCTGGGAGCAGTTTTAATATCCTGAAATAAGTCTTCATGTTTGCGCGCTTCTCTTTTCAGGCCGCCTTGGGCCTGCCCATGACGTCAATAATCGCCTCTGCGGCCCTTGTTGACGCCCCTTTTTTGAAAAGCAGCTTTTTTATCCTTGAAAATGCATCCCGCATCTCATCAACGGTCTTTCCGTTGTTAAGGATTTCAAGCACCTTGCCAGCGATGTTTTCGGGCGTTGCCTCATCCTGAATAAGCTCAGGCACGATGCCCTTTCCAGCCACGATGTTCGGAAGCCCGATGTATTTCACTCCAATTAGCGCCTTTGCAATCCTGTATGACACTGCCGACACCTTGTATACTATGACCATGGGGGTGCCTATAAGGGCTGTCTCAAGCGTTGCGGTGCCTGACGTGACGATTACGGCGTCCGAGGCCCTTAATGATTCGTACATCCCCCCCCGCACAATCCGAAGTCCCACGCCTGAGCCCCCTGTTATGCTGTTTAAGAAACCGTCTTCTATGTTTGAAGCGGCTTGAAGCAGAAAGACCGGCCTTTTGCCGAGCCCCTTGTCAATAATGGCGGCCCCGGCTAGCATGGGGCCTAAAAGCCTTTTTACCTCGCTCGGCCTGCTTCCGGGTAAAAGCGCCACGACCGGGCTTGAGGCGGGTATGTCCAACCGCGCCCTTGCCTCCTCTTTCGTGAGGCCGCACCTCGCGGTCTCCGCGAGCGGATGCCCCACATACTCAACATCAACCCCGGCGTCCCTGTAAAGCGCCTCCTCAAACGGGAACACGACGAGCATCTTGTCAACAAGGCCCGCTATCTTTTTAAGCCTGCCCCTTCTCCATGCCCAGACCTGCGGGCTTATATAGTATATGACCGGGATTTTAAGGGACTTGGCCTCCCTCGCGATCCTCAGGTTGAAGTCCGGAAAATCAATGAGCACGACCGCGTCAAAATGCTCCTCTTTCAGCCTTTTCTTGAGCGCCTTCAATGCCTTTAAAATTCCGGGAAGCCTTCCTATCACCTCCGTTATACCGACGACCGAGACCTCCCTTGAGTCAATGCCCTGAAGCCCGGCCTGCCTCATCCGAACCCCGCCCATGCCGGAAAACCTCATGTCAGGGTCAAGGGTTTTGAGCGCCGTTATGAGGGCCGCGCCGTGCACATCGCCCGATTCCTCCCCGCTTATCATAAAGACGTTCTTAGCCATGGCCGCATTTCAGCAAAAATTCCTCCATTGACGCCTTTGCGGCCTCCTGTATCCTCTGGGCAAGCTTTAGGGCATTAAGCCCCTCTGCGCCGGATACCAGGGGGGGTGTTCTTGTCGCCGAGCATTTTATAAAGGCCCTTATCTCCTCCATAAGGGAATCGCTCTTCTCCAGCCTTATCTCCTCGTCATGCAGCCCGGCGGCGTCTGGTCTCGGCCTTGAGGCGGTTATCAACTGGTTCGCGTAGTCAATTGAGAAGTATTGCTCCCTCTGGAATATGGTTATCTTCCTTACACGCTCCCTTGCGACCCTGCTTGCTGTGACATCCGCAACGCATCCGTTTGCAAAGGTTATCCTCGCGTTGGCCATGTCAACCATGTCGGTCACGACAGGCATGCCGACCGCGGAGACTGACTTAACATCGGACCTTACGAGATTAAGTATTATGTCAATGTCGTGTATCATGAGGTCAAGTATGACGTCCACGTCCGTTGACCTGTTGGGGAACGGGGAGATCCTCTGCGACTCAATGAACATGGGGTTATTCACCCTTCCCTCAAGCGCAACGACCGCGGCGTTAAACCTCTCAAGGTGGCCGACCTGAAGTATAAGGCCCCTTTTGCCGGCCTCCTCAATAAGGCGCAGGGCCTCCTCAGGGGTCTTTGTAACGGGCTTTTCCATAAGCACGTCGACCCCCGCCTTCAAAAACTCAAGCCCGATTTCAAAATGGTTTTCAGTGGGCGTAACGATGCTGACGGCGTCAACCGCGCCGAAGAGACGCCTGAAGTCAGTATAAGGGACGCTATTGGCCTCTTTCGCGACCTCCTCTGCCCGGTCTCTTGCAATGTCAACTACGCCTACAAGATGGGCCTCGGGTATCCTGGAGCACTTCTGGGCATGGAGCCTGCCCAGGTATCCCGCGCCTATGACCGCAATCCTTGTTTTCTTCACTGTTCTCCTCTAACCCGTTGTTGAAAAAGTTCGTCCACGGCTTTTTCAACACCCTCTCTAATCCTCGTATTGGGAATCCCGCCTGGCCCCGGTCCTCTCCCTCGCAATCCCGCGGCGCGAGGCCTGAAGGGCGAGCGCGAACCGCGCCGCGTGGGCAGAGCCGGGCATTTGTTCTTTAAGCCCCTCGATCGCCTCTGAGACCGAGAGGCTTGAGCGGAAGATTACGTTATAGCAGGCCCTTATCTCCGAGAGGTCTTCCTTTGAGAACCCCTGCCGCCTGAGCCCCACGCTGTTAAGCCCGTATATGTGGGCCCTGTTTCCAACGGCCAAGACATAGGGCAGGATGTCCTTGCTCACGGCCGAGGCCCCGCCTATGATGCAGTATGCGCCGATCTTGACATGCTGGTGCACGGCGACAAGGCCGCCCACTATCGCGTGGTCGTCTATGGCGACATGGCCGCCCAGCGTGGCCGAATTCGCCATCACGATGTTATTTCCCAGCACGCAGTCGTGCGCGATGTGCACATAGTTCATGAACAGGTTGTTGCAGCCTATGACGGTTTTTTTCTCCTGCTTTGTCGTGGCCCTGTGGACCGTGACGAACTCCCTGAAGATGTTCCCGTCCCCTATGATGACCTCGGTCTTTTCTCCTTTGTATCCTATGTCCTGCGGAGGGGCGCCTATGGATACGAACTGGAATATATTGCAGGACCTGCCTATGCTCGTCCACCTGTCTATGACGACATGGGGGCATATCCTCGTATGGCCGCCTATCAACACATCCTCGCCTATAACGGCGTACGCCCCTATCTCAACCCCCTCGTCAAGCTCCGCGGTAGGGTGCACATACGCGGTCGGGTCTATTTTTACGCCCTTAAATTTCTTTGCGGTCTTTGACATGTTGCCTTTATCTGCCTTTCTCCTTGATAGTAAAGAATATCAGCGATCCATTATTGTCGCCATAAGCTCGGCGTCCGCCACGAGGTTCTCTTTCACGAAGGCCTCTGCCTTAAACGCCCATATCGCGCCCCTTGACTTCGTGACATTTATCTTTATGTCAAGGGTGTCGCCCGGAAATACCGGCTTTCTGAAGCGCGCGTTGTCTATGCCCATGAAATACACGACCTTATCCGCCACATTCGCGCTCTTGAACGCAAGAACCCCTCCGACCTGCGCCATTGCCTCTATTATAAGGACGCCCGGCATAATCGGATGTCCGGGGAAGTGGCCCGCGAAGAACGGCTCGTTTATCGTGACATTTTTTATGCCGATGGCGGATTTGCCGGGCAGAAGCTCAACTATCCTGTCTATCAAAAGAAACGGATACCTGTGCGGCAGTATCTTTTGTATCTCCTTTATGTCTATCATCGCGCCCCCTTTTTATTCCCCTTTGGCCTCAAGCTCAACGAGCCTTTTTTCAAGCTCCATAATCCTTTTTTTCACCTCAGGAAGCTCTGAAAAAACAGCGCTCGCCCGTAGCCAGTCCCTGTGCGGGATTGCGGGCATGCCGGAGACTATTGAGCCCTTTTTTATCGTGTTCGTAACCCCTGTCTTTGCGGCGACGGCGCAGTTGTCGCCCACCTCAATGTGCCCCGCAACGCCGCACTGGCCTCCGAGCTGGACAGAGTCCCCGATCCTTGCGCTGCCGGCGATGCCCGTCTGCGCCACTATTATGCAGTTTTGCCCGATCCTGACATTGTGGGCAATCTGCACGAGGTTGTCAATCTTTGTGCCGGCCCCTATGACCGTCTCGCCGAGGGTCGCCCTGTCTATCGTAACGCAGGCCCCTATTTCGCAGTTGTCCTCAATCCTGACGATCCCCGCCTGCGGGATCTTTCTGTATCCCGCGCCGTCCCTCGCGTATCCGAACCCGTCGCTTCCGATGACGCTGTTGGAGTGCACGATCACGGAACCCCCTATAACGCACCCCTCCCTTACAACCACGCCTGAATAAAGTATCGCGCCCGACCCGACCCGCGCCCCCTTGCCGATGTAAACAAACGGGTAAATAATCGCGCCCTCGGCGATCTCTGCGCCTTCTTCTATCACCGCGAACGCGCCGACGCTCGCGAACGCCGAAACCCTTGCGTCCGCGTGTATGTGCGCAAGCGGATGCACGCCCGTCTCAACAGCCTCTTTTGGCCTTAACAGCCCTATCGCGTCCGCGAGGGCGATATACGGGTCTTTCACTATAAGGAGGTTTTTATCCGTGTCTAAAGAGAGGCCCTCGCTGATTATAACGGCGGACGCCTTTGTCTCGTTGATGCGCTTAAGGTGCTTCCTGTCCGCTATGAATGTTATGTCGCCTTCCCCGGCGTCTTCAATGGAGGCGATGTCCCTTATCGCAGTTGAACCGTTGCCGACGAGGCGGGCGTTCAGTCTGGATGCGATGTCCGCGAGTGTCTTCATTTTTCCATCAGCCTTTTCAATGGCACGGATTGGCCTTATTGTCTTAAAACCCTCATTGGCCGCAATATAAGCCTTAGCTTGTTGAAGCTGTATTTATTAAAAAATTTTGGCGCGCCTTTTTATAAAAAGGCGCTGGTTTATTTTGCCTTTGCCCTCTTGTTGTGCTCCTTTATGACCTCGTCCGTTATGTCAAGGTCCTCAGGCGCATACAGGAGCCCGCCGACTGATTTTTCAAATACAAAGGTCAGTCCCTTCTTCTTCGCCAGCTCCTCAACGATGCCCCTCAGTTCGTCTATAATCTTCTGCTCGGTCTCCTGTTTTTTCTTGTTGAGCTCTTCGCCGTATTTTACATACTGCTTCTGAAAATCCTGCTTTTTTGCGTCAAACTCCTTTTCCTTTGCGTCGCGTGTTTCCTTGTTCCAGGCATTTTTCTTCTTTTCAAACTCGTCCTTTAGCTTCTTAAGCTCCTCCTGCTTTTTGTTCAGCTCGTCCTCAAACTTCTTTGCCTCTTCCTTTAACGTCTCTTTTGCCTTGGTCCCCGCGATGCCCTCGTTGAGCGCCTTCTGAAGGCTCGCATACGCTATCTTCGGCTCCGCGGCGTATGACCCGGTTGAGCCTATGAAGAGCATGAGGATAGCCGCCGCGATTAATGCAAGGTTTTTTTTCATTCCATTCTCCTTTTCAGTCTAAAGTTATTTTTCCGCTTCATAAAACTATGCGTCCGCAAAGACCGTTAAAAAATAGTCCCGATTGCGAAATCCCACTGCTGGCTTGATTCGCCTTCTTCAGGGTCAAGGTTAAAGCCTAATTCCAGCCTTAGCGGGCCAAGGGGCGAAAACCACCTTATGCCGAATCCCGCCGATGACCTTATGCGGCTGAAGTCTATGGGGCCGTCGTAGGAATTACCCGCGTCAACAAACAAAAGCCCCCTTACGTTCTGCTTCGGCATAAGCGGAAAGAGGAACTCAAGGTTCGCGATCATCATCGTCGTGCCTCCCAGCACATCGTCCGTGTCGGGGTCTTTCGGGCCGATTGACCTTGTCTCAAAGCCCCGGATCGTGTTTATGCCCCCGAGGAAGTATTTTTCGTATATGGGCACGTCCCTTCCCCCGTAGCTCTGCACCCTGCCGAGCGAGCCCCTCGCGGAAAATGTGGTGTCAAGCGGAAGCGAGAAATACTTTACCGCGTCGGCCTCGTATTTTACGAACCAGCTTGTCCCTCCGAGCGGACCCCCGGCCAACTCAAGCGAGCCTGAGACCACAGAGCCCTCCTTGGGGAAAAACGCGTCGTCCCTTGTGTCCCTTTTTACGGTGATCTTTACGCTGCTCTCTATTGTCTCGCCCTCCTGCTCCTGTATGTATGTTGACGCGTCGTCGTCCACGTCCGTAATAAGCACGTCCTCAAGCTTGTATGTGACATACCCCCTTGTGTATCTCTCTGTTATGGGGAATCCGAACCTCACGTCAAAGCCCTGCTTGAAGAGGGTGAAGTCCAGATACTCCTTGTCCGTGTCATAGACGTCAAACCCCGCGGAGATAGGCCTGTCAAAAAGCCACGGCTCGGTAAACCCGATGAGGTATTTTGAGCTGCTCGCGCTCACCGTCCCGGAGATGTCAAGCTTGATGCCCGTGCCCATGAAGTTTGACTGCGAGATGGAGGCCGTGCCTATGAGCTTGTCAACCGAGCTGTAGCCGAGCCCCATGGATATGGAGCCGGTGGGCCTCTCCTTTACATCCACATTGAGGTTCAGCCTGTCCGGGACGCCGGCCTGAAGCCGTGAGATGTTCACGTCGTCAAAAAAACCGAGCCTTTTGAGGTTGTTCCTGCTCCTTTTTATCTCGGAGCTTGAGAAAAGTCCGCCCTCCTCTATCTCAAGCTCCCTCCGTATGACCTTGTCCCTTGTCCTCGTATTTCCCGTTATGTCAATCTTTTCTATGTAGACAAGCTCGTTTTTCTTTATGTCCAGCGCTATGTCAACTATCTTTTTATCAGGGTCAATCTTTGTTGAGGGCCTTATGTCAACATACGCGTAGCCCCTGTCGCCGTAAACCTCCGCGATGGCCTCAATGCCCGAGGAGAGTCTTGAGCGGTTAAAGACCTCGCCCGCCTTCATCTTGACCTTTGAGGCGAGATCTTCTTTTGTCGTAAGTATATCGCCCTTGACCTCAAGGCTCCCGAACGCGTACTGCTCGCCTTCTGAAAGGGCGATGGTGACGTAGAACCACTTCTTGTCCTCGCTTAAGAGCACCGCGTGGTCAACGATCTGCGCCTTGATAAACCCGTTGTCAAAGTATTTGCCTGTTATCGCATTAAGGTCGTTCTCCAAAATAAACTCGTTTAATTTGCCCGACCCCGTTAGGAACGAGAATATGCCCTTCTGCTTTGTTGACATGACGCCCAATAGTTCGCTGTCCGAGATAAGGCTGTTGCCTATGATGGTAATCCTTTTAACCCTTACATCTTCGCCCTCGTCTATGTTGAATACCGCCTCTACCCCGACGTCGTCTGTTTTAAGCTCCACGCCTACGTCCGCCAGATAAAACCCCTCTTCAGCGTAAAGCGCCTTTATCGCCTCAA
>JBBTGV010000086.1:0-9093 GCA_038041305.1 Deltaproteobacteria bacterium
TCCCGTTGACCGCGCCCCTTATGTGAAACCGCCTCTCCACGCCTGAAAACGACTCAAGCCCTTCCTTTATGTGCTTAAAGTCAATCCCCAATTCCCTGCCGACCGCGACGGCCGCAAGCGAGTTATAAGCGTTGTGCTCGCCCGGCAGGTTTATCGTCACCGTACCCAGCATGTCTTTCCCGGCCCATACCTCAAAGCTTGTCTTAATGCCATTGTGCCTTATCTCCATTGCGTGTATGTCCGCCTGCGCGGTCATTCCGTATGAGATAAACCGCCTCGTTATCCTCGGTATAAGGCCCTGTATTGCGGGATGGTCAAGGCAGAGTATTACGCACCCGTAAAAAGGCACCTTGTTCATGAAGTCAAGATACGCCCTCTCCACGTCGTCCATCGTGGGGTAATGGTCCATATGCTCCCTGTCTATGTTCGTAACGACTGCGATTGTCGGGGAGAGCTTTAAAAAGCTCCCGTCCGATTCATCCGCCTCGGCCACGAGGAAGTCCCCTTCACCGAGCCTCGCATTCGCGCCGAGGCTGTTTAATTTTCCACCCGTGACGATAGTCGGGTCCATATGCGCCGAGGCAAGCACGCTTGAGACCATGGATGTCGTCGTGGTCTTGCCGTGCGTGCCCGCGATTGCTATGCCGTATTTCAGGCGCATGAGCTCCGCGAGCATCTCCGCCCTCGGTATAATGGGTATCTTGTGCGCGGCGGCCTCCCTGATCTCGGGGTTGTCCTTTTTCACGGCAGACGAATATACGACGCAGTCGGCCTTGGCCACGTTTTTTTCCCTGTGCCCGATAAAGACGGTTGCGCCGAGGGAATTCAGCCTCCTTGTCGTGTCTGTCTCGGCAATATCCGAGCCGCTTACATCGTAGCCCATGTTAATGAGCACCTCCGCGATGCCGTTCATGCCGCTGCCGCCTATGCCCACGAAATGTATGTTTTTTATCCTTCCCCTGTACATGCGCTTAAGATGCCCCTTCCATGAGCCTTAGGAAATCCCCCGCGATCTTCGCCGCCGCGTCAGGGGCGCCTAAGTTTTTTGCACTTCTTTTAATGTCCTCCAGCTCGTCTCTGTCTGAATAAAGCCTTTTTATCTCTTTGGCAAGGGATTCACCCGATAGACCGTGCTGCTCCAGCATGATTGCCGCGCCTTTTTTGACAAGCGCCATTGCGTTTTTCCTCTGATGGTCGTCCGCCGCGTAAGGATACGGAATGAGCACCGAGGCGCGCCCAAGCGCGGTAATCTCGGCGATTGTCGTTGCCCCGGCCCGGGTAACCACGATATCAGAGGCGGCATACGCGGTCGCCATGTCGTCAATGAACCTTTTCACATCCGCGCCTTTAAAACCCCTTTTTCCGTATCCTTCCTCAACAGCGCCGAACCCGGCATCCCCGGTTGCATGCACCACCCTCAACAATGGCCACATGTCTTTAAGGCAATCTATCGCGTCAAGCATCGCGCTGTTTACCGCAAGGGCCCCCTGGCTTCCGCCGAGCACGAGTATCGTGAAGACGGCCCCGGCCTCCGTCTTATTGCCCATGCCCGCGTCAAGGATAGCGCGGCGCACCGGATTCCCGAGAAGCCTTGTTGAGTCTTTCCTGAAATACGCCCCGGCCTCCTCAAACGCGGTGTATGCGCGTTGGGCAAACCTGCCTAACAGCCTGTTTGTAATGCCCGGCAGCGCGTTCTGCTCAAGTATCGCCGTCTTAATACCGAGGACCTTTGCCGCAAGGAGCACGGGGGCCGATGAATATCCGCCGCACCCCATCACCCCGGCCGGCCTGAGCCTCTTTAGGATGAGTATTGCGCCCAACAGGGCGGCCGCGGCCTTCATAACCGCCCTTATGCCCTTTAAGACCCCCCTCCTTTTTATGCCCTCAACGTCAAGGGTCTTAAGCTCGTAGCCGTATCTCGGGACAATTAAACCTTCAAGCCCGGCCTTTGCCCCTATGAATGTTATCTCAATGCCCGGCGCGTTTTTTTTAAGTTCATCCGCAAGGGCGATGGCCGGGAATATGTGCCCGCCCGTACCGCCGCCCGCAAACACGACCCTTAAGGGCTTAAGCTTCATTTCCGCTTATGTAAATATTAAGCAGTATCCCCACGGCGGTCATGTTTACGACAATGGATGTCCCGCCGTAGCTTATGAGGGGAAGCGTCAACCCCTTTGGCGGGAGCATCCCCATTACGACCGCCATATTAACCACCGCCTGAAGCACGACCATGAAGGTAAGCCCCATTGCAAGATACTTTGCGTGAAGCTCCTTTGCCTTAAGCGCTATCTTTATGCCGCAGTAAAGGAAGGTCGCATAAAACGCGATTACTATCCAGACCCCGATTAGCCCTAATTCCTCGCCTATCACGGAAAATATATAATCCGTGTGCGCCTCGGGGAGGAAAAAAAGCTTTTGCCTGCCTTCGCCGAGGCCGACCCCGGTAACCCCGCCCCCACCGAGCGCAAGGAACGACTGTATCACCTGAAAGCCCTTGCCCTCCGGGTCTTTCCACGGGTCAAGGAATATGAGTATCCTGTCCATCATGTAAGCGAAGTTACGCACCACGTAGTACAGCACCGGCGCGGCCATGACAACGCCCGCGACGAGATACCTTAGCCTTACGCCCGCGATAAAGTTCATAAGCACCACTATCGCGGAAAGCGTTATGGCGGTGCCGAGGTCCGGCTCAAGAAGTATGAGCCCTATTATTATCCCGGGTATCAGGACATTCGGCAGAAACCCCGGCGAGAACGTCTTGATCTTGTCCTCCTTTGCCGCAAGCGAGTAGGCGAGGAAGAATATCACCGCAAGCTTCGCGGGCTCCGAGGGCTGGAACGCGAGATGCCCGAACCTGACCCACCTCCTTGCCCCGCCCGCCGAAAAACCTATACCCGGTATAAATATGCAGACAAGAAGCGCAATGGCCATGAGAAGCGCGGGATAGGCCATTTTTCTGTAAAACTTATACGGCATCCTTGCCGCGACGAGGAAGAACACGATCCCCGCGAGCACATACATAAGGTGCCTCTTGACGAAGAAGTACTCGTCCCCGAACCTCTTCATGGCCACGATGTAGCTCGTTGAATAGACCATCACGACCCCTGTCGCCAGAAGCAGCAGGCTTGTAATGATGAGCAGCCTGTCCGTGTCCCTTGAGGCTATCAAAGCGAATTCACCTCTTGCCTGAATTTCTCGCCGCGGTCCTTGTAGCTCTTAAACATGTCAAAGCTTGAACACGCCGGGGACAAAAGCACGGTATCGCCGGGCTTTGCCTTTGAGCCCGCGACACGAACCGCGTCCTTAAGCGTATTGACCATCACGATGTCGGTAAGCCCCGAGAACGCGTCCCGGATCTTAGGCCGCGCCTCTCCGAGGAGTATCAAAAGCCTTACCTTTTTCCTTATCAGCTCATTCATCACCCTGTAGTCCCCGCCCTTGTCCTTTCCGCCTGCGATAAGGATGACCGGGCCCGCAATCCCCTTTAGCGCCATCATCACGGCCCCGATGTTCGTGGCCTTTGAATCGTCTACGTATTCCACGCCGTCAATCTCCCTTACGAGCTCCATCCTGTGGCCAAGGCCCTTAAATCCCTTAAGCGTCCTTAATATGGACTCTTGCCCGACCCCTGAAATCCTCGCCGCCGCAATGGAGGCCATGATGTTTTCCATGTTGTGCAGGCCCCTTAGGCCGAACCCGGCCGCGGGATAGACCTCCGCCATTTCCTTGCCGCGCCTGTAAAGAATTGCATCCCCTTTTAGGGAAAGCCCCTCTGCAAGGCCGCCCGCAACCGTGAACGGCACGAGGCTACCGTTTCCGATCCCCTTTTCCCTGATGCGCCCTGCAATCAACGGGTCGTTGACGTTTACTATCGCGTAGTCGCTTCGGGTATGGTTTTCAAAGAGCCTGAACTTCGTCTCAGCGTAGTGCTCAAAGCTGTCGTACCTGTCAAGGTGGTCTTCCGTGATATTAAGGAGCACCGCGATATGCGGGTTAAAGGTCCTTGTCGTCTCAAGGTGGAAACTGCTTATCTCAAGCACTACAACCGCCGCACCTGCGTCCGACTCCACGAACTCAATCACGGGGCGGCCGATGTTGCCGCCGACAAACGCGCGGATGCCCGCGTCCTTAAGCATCTCGCCTATAAGGGTCGTTGTGGTGGTCTTGCCGTTTGTGCCCGCAATTGCCACTATCGGCGAGTCAATAAAGAGATACGCAAGCTCTATATCGCTTATCACATGCGCCCCGGCCTGCCTCGCGGCGGCAAGGAGCGGGATGTTATAGGGCACGCCGGGGCTTACGATGACAAGCCCTGTTGGGTTTAAATCAACCCCCTCATGCCCGCCTGCCGTTATCTTTACCCCAAGGGCCTTAAGCCCGTCCACCTCCGGGATTTCCTCGGCGGGCCTTGAATCGGTCGCAACGACGTCCGCGCCGCATTTCCTTAAAAACCTCGCGCATGAGACCCCCGTTGACGCGATGCCTACGACAAGCGCGGATACGCCTGACAGGGCCTCCCTTGCCCTTGAGATGCCCCCGCCCTTTGCCTCAAAAAGCGTTTTTATGTCTTTGCTTTTTTTTGCTATCATCTTATCTTAAGCGTGCTTATGGCGATAAGCGCGAGTATTATTGAAATGATCCAGAACCTCACTATTATCTTCGGCTCTGCCCAGCCCTTAAGCTCGTAATGGTGGTGTATGGGCGCCATTGCAAAAACCCTCTTGCCCGTAAGCTTGAATGACGCAACCTGAAATATGACCGACAGGGCCTCTATGACGAATATGCCTCCCACTATAAGGAGGAGTATCTCGTTTTTTGTTATCACGGCGAGCGTGCCGAGCGCTCCACCGAGGGATAAAGAACCCACATCCCCCATGAACACCTGCGCCGGGTATGTGTTGAACCACAGGAATCCGAGGCTTGCCCCGACCATCGCGCCCGCAAAGACCGAGAGTTCCCCGGTCCTCGGCACATACGGTATGTGTAGGTAGTTCGCGATCTTTACATGCCCCACGAGGTACGCCAGCAGCATGTATGTCGCGGCGGCTATGACCATGGGCCCGATCGCGAGGCCGTCAAGCCCGTCGGTCAGATTAACCGCGTTTGACGCGCCGACGATTACAAGCATCGCGAATATTATGTAGAACGCCTTAAGGTCCACCTGCACGTCCTTGAAAAAAGGCACTGCCACGACCGTATTGAAGCCGTTGTGGTAAAGGAACGCCGCCGCGGCCAGTGCAACGGCCGCCTGAAGCGTAAACTTCGTCCATCCGCTCAAGCCCCGTTTTTCCTTAAGCACCACCTTTTTATAATCATCAAAAAACCCTATAAGCCCCATGCCGACGGTCACAAAGCAAAGCACCCACACATAGACATTTGAGAGGTTGCCCCATAAGAGCACCGAGACGATCACGATAAGCAGTATTATGGCCCCACCCATCGTGGGGGTGCCTTCCTTGCTTAAATGCGTCGCGGGCCCGTTGAGCCTCACGACCTCGCCGAAGTTCATCGCCTTAAGCCTGCCTATAAGATAAGGACCGAACATGAAGCTTAATACAAGCGCCGTAACGGCCGCATAGATGGTCCTGAACGTTATGTACTGAAATACATTGAAAATCGTATGATACTTTGCGAGCGGATATAGGAAATAATAAAGCATTTTTTGAAATTATAGCCTTTCCGTTAGCCCTTTTGCGGACCCTAATTCATGTAGCCGACGCCATGATGCGCCGGCGAAAAACACCTGATGCCGTCAATCACCTCTTCAAGCCCGACCGCCCTTGAGCCTTTCACGAGCACGGCGTCGCCCTTCCTTAAAATCCTCGCAAGGGCGTCAATCGCCTCCGGCTTATCCTTAAAGCACAGGACCGTCAGGCTCTTTGCGCCCTCCGTCAACGCGCCCTTTGCAATGTCTTCGGCCCTGTTGCCTATTACGACGACAAGGTCAATGCCCAGCTGACCGGCCCTCACCCCGACGGCCCTGTGCTCCGCCTCTGAGGTCGTGCCGAGTTCAAGCATCTCGCCGAGCACCGCGATCTTCCTGCCCCTTGCGGCGGAAAGGGTTAACAGCGCCATGGCAACGGATTCGGGGTTCGCGTTATACGTGTCGTCAAGTATCGTAAGTCCGTTGACCCTTAAGACCTCCATCCTGCCCCTTGAATGCGAAAACCCGTCCAGACCCCGCCTTATGTCCTCAATGGATGCGCCGAGGGGAAGGGACGCGGCGATCGCGGCGGCGGCGTTTAAAACGCTCGCCGCGGACGGGCTTTTAAGCCTTAAGGACAATACCTCGCCCCTTATGCCGTATGTGACGTCAATGCCGCTAAAGTCTTCAAGGGCGCTGTATCCCGAGACCATTACGTCCGCGTCCTGTTTCATGCTGAAGGTAACCTTATTGGCCGCGCCGTCCGCGAACCCCCTAAGCCGCTCATCGTCAAGGTTTACGACCCTTACGCCTTCAGGCGCAAGCGCGGAAAAAAGCGCCCCCTTTGCCTTGGCGACATCCTCTATTGAGCCGAGGGTCCTCAGATGCGCATGCCCTATATTCGTTATAAGCGCGATATCCGGGCGGCAGATACCGGCAAGCCTCGGCATCTCCCATCTCTCGCTTATCCCGAGTTCAACGACCGCCGCCTTATGAGAGCCTGAGAGCTTAAAAAGCGTAAGCGGCAGCCCTATCAGGTTGTTGAAATTCCCCTCTGACTTTAATGTCGGACGGCCTGCGCCGAGGATAAGCGCGATCATGTCCTTTGCAGTGGTCTTGCCTGAGCTTCCGGTAACGGCGACAAGCGGTATCTTATAAAGCCCCCTTACGTGGGAGGCAAGGTCGCCAAGGGCCGTTAATGCGTCTTTTACGAGTATTACGGGCCTGTCGGCAAATTCCTCCAGCACATCCATCCTGTCAATGACCGCGGAGGACGCGCCCCTTGAGAACGCCTGTTTTATGAAATTGTGCCCGTCAAGTTTTTCTCCCTTTAAGGCCAAAAACACCTCCCCGGCCGCGATGGTCCTCGTGTCAATGGATACGCCTGAGGCCTCTTTATCCAAGGCCCCATTTTCCTCAAAGCGCCTTGAAGGCCGGCCTTTGATTGCCGATACGATGTCTCTAAGCCTTAAGTTCACTTTTTTCCCGCTCCCCTATCGCGCCCCGAAGAGACTCAAAGTCGCTGAAGTGGTGTTTTATCCCTTTTACGATCTGGTAATCCTCATGCCCTTTTCCAGCAACGAGTATGGTGTCGTCGTCCCTTGCGAGGAAAACCGCTTTTTTAATGGCCTCGGCCCTTTCCGGTATGACGGCATAGCCCGCCTCCGTTGCCTCTGCCTCGGGGGAGAATCTCCTTACCCCCTTTATGCCCGCCTCTATCTCTTTTATTATCTCAAGCGGGTCTTCATCCCTCGGGTTGTCCGAGGTGATTATTGATATGTCCGAGAGCCTTGTTGATATCTCGCCCATCTTCGGCCTCTTTGTCCTGTCCCTATTCCCTCCGCAGCCGAAGACCGTTATGATCCTCCCCCTCTTTATGCGCGTGAGCGCGGTAATCGCCCTCTCAAGCGCGTCCCCGGTATGCGCGTAATCAACATACGCGATGAATCTCACAACACCCTCAGGGACTATCTTCTCAAGCCTGCCGGGCACGTTTTTTAGGTTCTTTACGCCCCTTGTTATATTTGTCCCGTCAATACCAAGCGCAACAGAGGCCGCTACGGCCGCAAGCGTATTGTAGAGGTTGTACTCGCCGACAAGGCCCGAGACTATTGACAGCGCCCCTTTGGGCGTCATGACCTCCGCCTCGGTGCTGTCCGGGCCAAGCCGGTAATCTAAAGGATATACATCCGCGCAATGGCTTAACAGGCTGTATCTCATTGCTTCGTTATGAAGCCCCGCGTCAAGCCTTCTTCCCCACGGACAATCTATGTTTATTATTGACGCCCCTTTTTTCTTAAGCAATTTTTTGAAGAGCAGCGATTTCGCGTCAAAATAACGCTCCATTGTCCCGTGAAAATCCAGATGCTCGGGCGTAAGGTTCGTGTATACGGCGGCATCAAACGCGACGTCATTGACCCTTTTCTGCAATAAGGCATGCGAACTCACCTCCATGACGCAGTGCGTAACCCCGGCGTCCGCCATGCGGGCCATCGTTGCCTGAAGCTCATGGGCCTCCGGGGTCGTATGGGGCGCATCAAAGACAAGCCCCTTGTACCTGTAGTTGACGGTGCCCATCACGCCGGGGCTTCCCGCCTCGTTAAGTATTGACTCAAGAAGATATGTCGTTGTCGTCTTTCCGTTCGTACCCGTCACCCCTATGGTGCGGAGCCTTTTGGACGGATGCCCGTAGAGCGCGTCCGATATCCTTGACAGGGCCGCCCTTGCGTCCTTGACTATTATCTGCGGTGCGTCAATTCCATGGACAGGCCCCTCGGCAAGCACGCATACCGCGCCCATCTTCACCGCCTCTGCCGCGAAACTCCTTCCGTCGGCATGTTCGCCGGGCAGGGCCGCGAAAAGGACGTTCCCCGAAAGGTCTTTTCCCTTTAACTCCCTTGAATCAATGGAAAGCCCGGTTATATCAATAGCGTCGCCGCCATTGAGGCGGCCCCCTACGAGCGCCGTATCAGCGCCTACAAGGCTTATTATTTCCGACAATCTCATGCCTATATCAACCCCTTACAAACAGATCGCATAAATACACGCCCCTGCAGTGAAAAATATTTTATTATCTCACATAATTCCATGTTTTTTCAAGGCCTTACGCGGGGCCTTCAAGATGAACCTTAACCACCTTGTTGCCCTGAGGGCTAATCCCGCCCGGCAGGGGCCTCTGCGATACGGCCTTTCCTGAACCCGTTATCTCAAGCCTCAAAGACCTTTCATTGGCAATCCTTAAGATTGAACGGGCGGTCATGCCCGTAAAATCCGGGATGCTTTTTTCCGCATCCGCGCCGACAGAGGCGTCTTTTGTCTTTAAAGGTTCTTGTATTGTTGCGAAGGGGTCCTTTATCCTGTTTGGCGGGGGGGCAGGGGCTGCCGACCGCGCAGAACGCGGCAGCGCTCACCGGCTGCGCCACCGGAGCCCTCGGCCGCGCGCGAACCGC
>JBBTGV010000086.1:9103-14620 GCA_038041305.1 Deltaproteobacteria bacterium
ATGTACAGTGAGACCCTGGGGAAGATCGGATTCTTTATCCTGTTTGCCGGGGTCTCAGGGCCTGCCTCTTTCCCGGCAATCAAGAGCCGGTCTTTTTTCTTCGGGAAAACGCCCAAATACGCCAGAGACTCCTCTGCGATCTCCCTGAACACGGGCGCCGCGACAACCCCGCCGTGGTGTCGCTCCATACGCGGTTCGTCCACGGTCACGACTATCGCAAGGCGCGGCCGCCTTGCCGGCACGAAACCGATAAAAGAGGAAAAATAGGCGTCTTTCTTGTATCCGCCGTTTTTCAGGTCCGGCTTCTGCGCGGTGCCTGTCTTGCCCGCGACCTCAAAATCGGACAACGCCGCCCTTACCCCGGTGCCGCCATCGTTTGTAACGCCTATCATCATCCGTGTAACCTTCTCTGCCGTGCCCTCTGATATTATCCTTCTTACGACCACCGGGTTTGATTCCGAGACGATGTTGCCGGACGGGTCTTTTATGGATCTCACCACATACGGCTTCATCAGGAGCCCGTTGTTTGCTATTGCGGAAAGCGCTGTTGCGATCTGTATACCCGTGGTTGACACGCCCTGCCCGAAAGAGACGGTCTCAAGCGTCACGCCCGACCATTTGGACGGATGCGTCAAGGAGCCTCCGGTCTCGCCCGGCAGGTCAATGCCGGTCTTTTCGCCGAACCCGAACGCCTTTAAGTGCCTGTAGAGGCCGTGCCTGCCGAGCCTCTGGCCTATCTTTGCGGCCCCGATGTTGCTTGAGTATTTAAGTATCTGCGAGACATTGAGCCAGCCGTGCTTTTTTGTGTCATGAAAGACCCTGTCGGCAACCTTAAAGCTGCCGTTTTCGCAGTAAAAGGAATCCGCAGGCTTAACCGAGCTTTCCTCAAGCGCGCCTGCTATGAGGAAGAGCTTAAGGACCGAACCCGGCTCAAACCTGTCCGCGATGGTTCTGTTCCTCCAGTGTTTGGGGGTTGAGAGCGAGTAGTCGTTCGGGTCAAAATCAGGCAGGCTCGCCATTGCAAGCACCTCGCCCGTGTGCGGGTCCATTACGATCGCGGTTCCGCCCTTTGCATCGCTCTCGTCAACGGCCTTTTTAAGCGACTTCTCCGCGATGTGCTGGATGGTCTTGTCAATGGTCAGCTCAATGACCATGCCCTGCGAAGGCAGAAGCCTTTCCATGTCGTCATAAAGAAGGAGCCTGCCGGTTGCATCCCTGCTCGTCACGAATTTGCGGGACGCGCCCTTCAGGGTGTCGTCGTAGAAACGCTCAACGCCTTCAAGGCCGTTGGAGTCAAGGCCCGTAAAGCCTATAAGGTTTGACGCGAGGTGGCTGTTCGGGTAGTAGCGCCTGCTCTCCTTTACTATCCCGATCCCGTCCATGCCGGAGATAAGCCCCCGCTCGTTGTCATTGAGGTCAACCTGCCTTTTAAGCCACACGAAAGAAGACGGACTTTTGAGCCTCTTTAAAATCTCGTCGTGGTCTTCGGAAAGCACGGGGGCAAGCGCCTTTGCGACCTTAATCGGGGACTTTATGTTCTTGGGCTTTGCGAATATTGAATCAACCTCAATGCTTACCGCCATCTCCTTCAGGTTTCTGTCGTAGATGTCCCCCCTCCTTGACTGCACTGTCACGGTCTTCGTATGCTGTCTTGCCGCAAGCCTTTTAAGCTTGTCCGCCTCAAGCACCTGAAGCTGAAAGGACCGGGCGAAGAGGGCGCCGAAAAAAACCACGAAAAACGCCGCGCACACATAGACCCGGATCCTTAGATAAGACCCTGTCTTTTTCATTTTTACTTTATATCCACTATCTGCTCGCCAGTCGGCGGGCTAAGCAGCAGGTCCTCATGCGCCACCTTTTCAATCCTCTCAGGGGATTTAAGCCTCGTAAGCTCAAGCCTGAGCCTCTTGTTCTTTTCTATGAGGGCGCTTCTCTCCTCGTTCGCCTTTGATATCCCGTAGCCTATGTTGACTACCCCAAGCCTGCTCCATAAGAACACGGAGGCAACGACAATGAACGCAAAGACAAGGAGTATTGAAAAAAACGCGAAGCTCAAGTCCCTGGGATTTCTCCTTGACCTGACATCCTGCGCGTTCAGCATCCTCGCGTTTGCCGCTTTTTTTAGTATGCCCTGCACTTGAAACCCTCCAAAAACCCGTGGCGCCTATGCCGCTGAAATCTTCTCGGCTGCCCTGAGTTTAGCGCTCCTTGCATACGGATTCGCCCTCAGCTCAGCCTCCGCGGGCGCCACAGGGGTCCTTGTAATCACCCTGACAACCGGCACTGTCCCGCATACGCACTTTGGAAGCCTCGGCGGGCAGATGCAGGCCAAGGACATCCCCCTGAAGGTGTTTTTAACTATCCTGTCCTCAAGCGAATGAAAAGATATGACCACGACGCGGCCCCCTTTTTTCAATGCGCCTATGCCGCTGACAAGCCCTTTTTTGAGGCCCTCAAGCTCGTCGTTTACCGCTATCCTTATCGCCTGGAATACCCTTGTCGCTGGGTGCCTCCTGCTGCGGCCCGGATAATGCATCGCAGAGGACGCTATCTCGGCGAGCCTGAGCGTTGTGCTTATGGGGGCTTCTTTCCTTGCCCTTACAATCGCCCTTGCTATTGCCTTTGAAAACCTCTCCTCGCCGTAGCGCCAAAAGATATCCGAAAGCGCTTCTTCCGGATATTTGTTCACGACGTCGTAGGCGCTTATCTCCTGCAGCCTGTCCATCCTCATGTCAAGGAGGGAATCCGCCATGAACCCGAACCCGCGCCCCGGGTCTTTAAGCTGGTGCGCCGATACGCCAAGGTCAAGCAAAAGCCCGTCAATCGCCTCTATGCCGAGGGAAAGAAGAATTTCTTTTATGTTCCTGAAGTTGTCGTTGACAAGCGTAACCCTCTCTTCATACGGTTTTAGCAGGGCCTTCGCCGCGCCTATCGCGTCCGTGTCAAGGTCAATGCCTATAAGCCTTCCGTCCGGGGCGCTGGCCTTGAGGATCTCCGTAGCATGCCCTCCCCCTCCGACCGTAGCGTCAACATAAACGCCGCCCGGGGCGCATTGCAGGTATTTTACGGCCTCTAAAACCATTACGGGCGTATGTTGGAATTCCATGCTCAGAGGCCCAGGCGCTCAAGGGTGTTGACGATATCCTCCTGTGAAGACTCCTTAAGGGATTTATCCCACAGCGCCTTGCTCCATATTTCAACGTGCTTGAACGCGCCTATGAGCACAACCTCTTTTTCCAGCGCCGCATACTCGCGCAGCGTCTGCGGTATCAACACCCTTCCGAGCCTGTCTATGGCGCAGTCCGTTGCGCTTGAATAAAAAAACCTCAAAAACGCCCGTGTGTCTTTTTTGAATTCAGGCAGGCCCGCCACCCTTTCCTCAAGTATCTGCCACTCCGCGAACGGATACGCGACAAGGCACGCGTCATAGGCGGTTACGACAAGCCTTGAGTCGTACCTCTCGTTCAGGGTTTCCCTGAACTTGGACGGGATGCTCAGCCTTCCCTTTGAATCTATGAGATGAGCGAATCTTCCTCTGAACATTTTCCGTGTTTTTTAGCCTCTTAATCCCCTTACGGGGTTTAATTTACGCGGCCTGCCGCGCAAATCAGCAAACCATAGTTTCTTTAGACAGCCCGCGGTCTTTAAGCGGGCGGTTCGTTAATTCTTTAAAAATGGAAAATTGCCGGGCTGAAACAACATTGCCCAAATAAAAAATCATCACAACCGCACCTTTTGTGAATAAAATCAACTGCCCTGCTTGTCGCCTATGTGCCTGTATTTTTTTCCATTTTCCTGCCGCTTTATACCACGCAAGGGTATAAAAATACCACTTTATTCCACTTTATACCACATAATGCAAAAACTATATTCCTACGGGATTGTTTTGTCAAGGAGAATCTAAATTTTTCAAACTGATTAGAGGACTCAAAAAAAACAAATGATTCGCTGTGGATAAGCTTGTTGATAATTTGCGTAATAAGCTTTTAAAAAAACCTGAATGCCTGTGCCGTTAACCTGCGGACAAGTCCGTCGCGGTGTCGGCCAATGGAACAGGGGAACAGGGGAATAGGGGCAAGATGCAATAGGAAGAAGCGCTGAGCGGGCCACCGCCTTGATTGCGAGATGCTGAACTCAGGATCCGCCTATATGCTACAGGTGCATAGGTTGAGGCCGAAGGGAGCCACGGATCAAACGGCATCGGGCCGGAGAGTTATCAGCGAGGAGATTGTGATTTGAAGGAGGCCTTTGAAAAACCATACCATTGCCGAAGCGGCCGAGATCTTCAAACAGACCTGCCCATAAAACAAAAAACCCGGAGCATGACATAAGCCGGATTCTGTTCCCCTTAGAAGGGGCGGCAGCCATTTATCTGGGATGCGCGTTGCCGCGCACCTCAAGCAGCCTACCCGTTCCGCAGGCCTAAAAACATCAAGCCAAGACCGGGCAAATCTTATATGCGGAACCTATTTGGCCTTGCACCGGGAGGGGGTTGCCAAGCACTGCGGGTCGCCCCGCAGTCTGGCGGGCTCTTACCCCGCCTTTTCACCCTTGCCCGCGGAGAGAAACTCTCCGCGGGCGGTCTCCTTTTCTGTGGCCCTGTCCCTAAGGTCGCCCCTGGTCGCTGTTAGCGACCTCCCTGCCCTGCGGTGTCCGGACTTTCCTCCCAAGCCTAAAAAAAGGCCGGGCGGCTGCCCGTCATGCTCCGAGCAATATATCATTCAACCAACACCCGTCTCTGTCAGATATTATAAATCTTAACGGGCTCTTATGGCAATAGCATCCTTATCTCGACTTCTGGTCAATCGCCTCGTTTGCAAGGGTATCCGCCGCCTTGTTTCTCTCCCTTTCAATATGCGTGATGCTGAAGGCCTCAAAATTGCTTAAAAGCCCGGCCGCCGTTGCGTAAAACGGCTTTAGCGTCTGGCTCTTGACCTTATATTCCCCTTTAAGCTGCTTAACCATAAGCTCTGAATCGGCAAATACCGAGATGCGGCGTATACGCATTGAATGGACCTCTTTCAACGCCATTATAAGCGCCTGGTACTCTGCCTCGTTGTTCGTGGCAGTCCCGAGGTATTTCTTAAGCCTCTTTATTACGCCTCCTTCATGGTTTTTTATCACGGCCCCCGCGCCTGACTCCCCGGGGTTTCCGCGGGAGGCGCCGTCAACGCAGACCTCAAAAACCCCCTCGGCAACGCCCCCGCAGGGCTTGCGCTCCTTCTCGCTTTTTTTTGAATACGGCCTTAAATATCCCTTTAAAATCGCCCTTGCCTGCTCCCTTGTTATTCCGAGCCTTTCAATGGCCCGGTCAATGTCAAGGGTCTCGCAAAGCGCCTCTAAAAAATCCTCCGGGGCGCACCTCTTCCCGTCATGCGTCATTTTACCTGTCTTCTTTCTTTTTCCTGAATGGAGTGTCCGCCGTTTGCGGCGGGGAGATTGCATATGGGGCCGAAACCTAAAAAGCCCGCCGCGTTAGACGGCCTCGGTTGCGTTCTGCGCATAGAGTATGCGGTG
>JBBTGV010000087.1:0-5510 GCA_038041305.1 Deltaproteobacteria bacterium
CGGGGAATCGTAGTTCGCGGCGTCTCCTCCCTCGCCCCTCTTAAACGCCCTTAGGCTTGTAAGGAGCATGTCGCCCGCGCTGTCTATGGATTTTCCCTCCCATGTGAGGATCTTTGAGGTGGCGATGCCCGCCTCGGGGTTCTTATCCATCGCGTCCAGCAAGTTCTTAAGCCAGTTGCGCTCCGCCTTTGCGTCGGGATTGAGCAGCGCTATGCGTGTGCCGGAGGAGTTCTTAAGTCCGATATTGTTCCCTGCGCTGAAGCCCGAGTTCTTGTCAAGAAAAATTGTCTTAACCGGAAAGTTGAAATTCCATGACCTTAAAATCTCTTTTGTCCCGTCAGATGAGCAATTGTCAACAATGATTACTTCAAAGTCCCTGCAACTCTGCCCCTCAAGGGATTGAAGACACTCTCCTATCGTGTCCTCGGCATTGTATGTTACGATTATAAGGCTGATTTCAGGCATGTTTTTTGAGTGTAATCGCAGGGCGCGCTAAAAACATTATCTTGATTTAATGCGTGTTTTGATGCATACTGTCATGGTCAAGGAACGCAAAGCGATAAAATTATTATAGCAATTTCTCGCTGGAGTGTAATCTTTTTCTTCATCGCGGCAAAGCAGATGCCGCAAATTGATGTATAATTTGGCAAGTCTCCTTTAGATTCTTGATTCCTATTCACCTCAAAAATCAGAAATTATTTTTGATTGATAAGATTATTAAATGACATTATCTTGCCATCAAGGTTATTCGTTGTTTGCGGCGGGTAATTTTAATCAGTATAAACTCTGTCAAGGGGGGGGTCTGCGTTGAAGGTGGCCCTCGTACACGACTGGCTTACCGGCATGAGGGGCGGGGAGAAGGTGCTTGAGGCCCTTTGCGGGATATTCCCCGATGCCGACATATTCACAATCTTCCATGTCAAAGGCACAGTGTCTCAGGCGATTGAAAGTCATCCGATAAAGACCTCTTTCATACAGAGGCTCCCCTTCGCCAAAAAGCGCTACCGCATGTTGCTGCCGCTTTTCCCGGTTGCCGTTGAAGGCCTTGACTTAAGGGGCTATGACCTTATCGTGTCAACCAGCCACTGCGCGGCAAAGGGCGTTATACCGCACCCGGACTCGCTTCATATCTGCTACATATTCACGCCCATGAGATACATATGGGACCAGTTTGAGCTGTACTTCGGGCATGGGAGGACCGGATTTTTGTCGGGCAGGCTTATAAGGCTCTTCGCGAATTACCTGAGGATATGGGATGTTACCTCAAGCGCGCGGGTTGATGAGTTCGTGGCCATATCAGGGCATGTCGCAAAAAGGGTTGAGAAATACTACAGGCGCGGCTCAACAGTGATTTACCCGCCCGTGGACTGCAATCGCTTCAAGGCCGCAAAGGCGGACCCGAACGGATATTACCTGATCGTCTCGGCGTTCGCGCCGTATAAGAGGATAGACCTCGCGATAGACGCGTTTAACGATCTTGGGCTTCCCCTTAAGATAACCGGCACTGGTCAGGATGAGCAAAGGCTTAAGAGAAAGGCGAAGAAGAACATTGAATTTCTGGGATGGGCCGCGGATGAGAGGCTTCAGGGGCTTTATGAAGGTTGCAAGGCCCTCGTATTCCCCGGCGAAGAGGATTTTGGAATAGTGCCCCTTGAGGCAATGGCGTCAGGCAGGCCGGTTATAGCCTTTGCAAAGGGAGGCGCGCTTGAAACAGTCGTGCCCGTAAACGGCGTTGCCGGACGCGCGGCCTTTTCAGACTCGGGCCCGACAGGGGTCTTTTTCTACGAGCAGACTGCCGAGGCGCTTAAATCCGCGATAAATATCCTTGAGAAACGGTGCGGGGAATTCAATCCTTCTTTGATACGGGGGCATGCGCTTAATTTTGACACCGCTCAATTTAAGCGCAACATAAGGGACTACATAATGACGTCTTTAAGGAACAGGGGAATGGGTTTCCCGGATGCTAAAAAAACACAGCCAGCTTTTTGAGAATCTTCTTTTAATATCCGACCTCGTCCTGATATCCCTTTCATGGGTGGTCGCGTACTATTTCCGTTTCTTTACCGCTTATGTTGAGGTCACAAAGGGTGTGCCTGACATAAAGGCGTATCTTCTGATGCTTGCGCCCATAATGCTGATATGGGGCTTTGCGTTCAAGGCGTTCGGGCTTTACAGGCCGAAGAGGATCGGCACACACCTCTCAGAGGTCTTTGACATCACCAAGGCCTGCATAGTGTCCGCGCTCATTCTTATCGCTATAACCTTTTATCTCAGGCAGTACCATTTCTCAAGACTCGTGTTCGTGTTTTTCACCATGCTTAACATCTTCGCGTTAAGCATTGAAAGGCTTGTATTCAGGGAGGCCCTCAGGTTTATAAGGAAAAAGGGGTATAATCTCAGATACTCCCTCGTCGTCGGCACCGGAGAGCCTGCCGCGGCTCTCATTGAAAGGCTTGAGAAGCACCCGGAGGTCGGCATAAAGCTGGAGGGCGTCATATGCACCGTGGCGGAGGATGTCGGCAGAAGCATTGCCGGCGTAAGGATACTTGACGTGCATGAAAACATACGGCGCATTATAGAAGAGAGACGTATTGACACCGTCTTCGTGGCGCTGCAGTGGCAGGAGCACGCAAAGGTCGTTGAGGTGCTTAAACACATAGGCGATGAGGCGGTGGATATAAAGGTCGTGCCGGACATACTTGAGTTCATAACCTTAAGGGGAGGGGTTGAGGAGTTTGACGGTATACCGCTTCTTAATCTTCAGAATTCGCCGCTCTACGGCTGGAACCTGATATTAAAAAGGGTCGCCGACATTGCCTTTGCGTCCGTCTCTCTCGCCTTTGCCGCGCCCGTAATGCTCATCATAGGTGTCGTCATAAAGCTAAGCTCAAAAGGCTCCGTGCTCTACAGGCAGGAACGCATGGGCATCGGAGGCGACACATTCGTAATGCTTAAGTTCAGGTCAATGAGGACGGACGCCGAGGAACGCACCGGGGCGGTATGGGCGCAGCCTGAGGACCCCAGGAGGACCCGGTTCGGCGCGTTCCTCAGGAAGACGAGCCTTGATGAGCTTCCCCAGCTCTTTAATGTCATAAGGGGGGACATGAGCATAGTGGGGCCGAGGCCGGAGCGTCCGGTCTTTATACAGGAGTTCAGGAAAAACATACCCAAATACATGCTCAGGCACAAGATGAAGGCGGGCATCACGGGATGGGCGCAGGTAAACGGCTGGAGGGGCAACACGGATGTCACCAAAAGGATAGAGCACGACATCTACTACATTGAGAACTGGTCCATCATATTTGACATAAAGATACTGTGGCTGACTCTCTGGAAGGGCCTCATAAACCGCAATGCGTATTGATCCCGGTCGTTCAATCCCCGCGCTGAACAGCCGCCAAGACTGACATGATAGAGGCGATAGGGGCTGGTTTTTTTTCATTTGTCTTGTTCATCGTCGTCCATGTGATGGTCTTTCGCTCATTTGAACTCAAGGAACGCTTCAGGGCAATAACCGTCATATTCATCGCCGTTATCCCGCTGTATGTCTTGCTCTATTCGCTGATTGCGCCCGATTACATGGTCGTATCCGTCGGGACGGGCGGCCCGGGCATTATCGCGCCTTCCACGGCGCTCTCAGCGTCAAGGCATCTTGCCTTTCTGATTGGCCTTGCCCTCTATGTGTTTCTCTTCCTCGGCTACTGCCAGTTCTATTTCATAGTGGATAGGTCCATCTCAGTAAGGGTCATGATTGAGATACTTGAGTCGGACAAAAAAAGGCTTACGCAAAAGGAGATTAAGGACGCGTATTCCCTTGACGGGCTTCTTGACAGAAGGCTTGGGCACATGATTGAGGGCGATTACATCAAGGGCGATTCTGCCGAGTATTCAAATACATGGAAAGGTGCCTTTGAGGCAAGATTTTTTAAGGCGGTAAAACGGCTGCTGAGGCTCGGCAAGGGCGGCTGATCTTACGGAAAACGCCACTTTTCGCGGCCAAAACCCCTTGACTGTCCGGATAAGCCATAATATACTTAGCCGATATTCGCATCAGCCTTGTCGGGGCCGCAGGACGGGTTTTTTGCCCGCTTAAAAAATCCTCATCAAGATGTTTTACGGCAAGGCGTTATTTTATCCTTATGAACGGAGGTCATGATTGTATGAATATCTGCGTTGTCGGCACCGGTTATGTCGGGCTTGTTACAGGCACTTGCTTCGCCGATTTCGGGGTGAATGCAACATGCGTTGACAAGGATGCGGAAAAGATAGCACGCCTTAAAAAAGGCGAGATACCCATATACGAGCCGGGGCTGAAAGAGCTTGTTGACAAGAATCTAAGCCAGGGCCGGCTTTCATTCACGACGGATCTTGACGAGGCGATAAAGAAATCGCTTGTGATATTCATCGCGGTCGGCACGCCTCAGAAGGAGGACGGGAGCGCGGATTTAAGGCATGTTGAGGATGTCGCAGGGACAATCGCGAAAAACCTCAACGGGTATAAGGTCATCGTCACAAAGAGCACCGTGCCCGTAGGCACAGGGAATAAGATAGAAAAGATAATTTCGTCAGGCAGCCCGGCGGGGGCGAGCTTTGACGTGGCATCAAACCCGGAGTTCCTGAGGGAGGGTTCGGCCATTGAGGACTTTATGAGGCCCAACAGGGTTGTCATCGGCGCAAGGTCTACTCAGGCGGTCGCAATAATGAAGGACCTCTATTCCCCGCTTTATCTAATAGAGACCCCGTTCGTAATAACCGATATAGAGACGGCGGAGCTTATAAAATACGCATCAAACGCGTTCCTTGCCACAAAGGTGTCTTTCATAAACGAGCTGGCGAACATCTGCGAGCTGGTCGGGGCCGATGTGCACATGGTGGCAAAGGGCATGGGACTTGACAAGAGGATAGGGCCCAAATTCCTGCATCCAGGGCCCGGCTACGGCGGCTCGTGCTTTCCCAAGGACACCTCCGCCATAACCGTAATCGCAAGGGAACACGGATACATATTCAAGATAGTTGAGGCCACGATTGAGGCTAACAGGCTCCAGAGGGAGCGGATGATAGAGAAGATAACCTCCATGGTGGGCGACATAAAAGGCAAGACGATCGGGGTGCTTGGCCTTACGTTCAAACCGAATACCGACGACATAAGGGACTCGCCGGCCATTGAAATAGTTGAGATGCTCTTGAACGCCGGGGCCTGCATAAAGGCGTATGACCCCGCCGGCATGGACAACGCCAAAAAGGTCTTAAAGGGCGTGAATTTTTCCGCGGACGCGTATGACTGCGCCGACGGCTCTGACGCGCTTGTGATACTTACCGAATGGAACCAGTTCAGAAAACTTGATTTCTTGAGGCTCAAGAAGCTGCTAAATGCCCCCGTCGTCATTGACCTGAGGAACATATACGAGCCGGAAGGCATGCGGACAATGGGATTCAATTACGCATCCGTCGGAAGGGGTTATGCGCATTCGGGCCAGAAGGCATGAGCCGGGGCATTAAAGGTTTATAGA
>JBBTGV010000088.1:0-35454 GCA_038041305.1 Deltaproteobacteria bacterium
TGCATCATCAGATACCTTCCAAACCTATATCTATGAGCACAACAGGGCAATCGTTCCGACCGCCGCCTTTTTTACTGTTTACAGGCCGGCATCCGCGACAAAGCTGATTGATGCGCAATCAATGACGATAGGGTCTGACGGGCTGTTAACCTATAGCCTCAATTCGGGACACAATGACATTGCGGATGAAAACTATAAGGCAATAATCAACTATACTCACAATTCAAAGACATATTGCCTTACGCTTTTCTACGATGTCGTCAACTCAAGGCTTGCAAAGGTCGTTACCGATGCGGATATCGTTGTCGAACTCCCGCAGCTTAAGGACAACGGCTGGAAGGCGAGGGGCGAAGCTGATTCTGGCTCAACAACAACCATTGTGGATGCTGGGCTCAAGAGGTATGAGGATGATTATTTTACAGGCGGCCTTGCATATTCGGTTGCAAAGGACGAGGTCAGGGAGATAACGGATTTTGTTTCATCAACAGGCACAATCACTTCAACCGCATTTTCCTCGGCCGTCTCAGCAGGGGAGCAATATGTCCTGACGCGTCCCTACACAAGGGAGATTAACCGCGCATTTGAGAAGATTGAGGAGAAATTAAAACAGATGGGCAGAAGGGCGCACCTGATACTGGACCCCTACGATCTGAGGGAGTTGCATATATATTATGCGACTGCCGAGGTTTGCAAGGGGCTTGCAATAGACAATAACACCCTGTGGTGGCACCTTTGGAAGGAGTATGAAAAGGCCGGCGATGACGCATTTTTGTCAATGGAATTCAAATACGACGCCTCAGTTGACGGATATATAGCAGGCGGCGAAAAGGGTTTCGCTGTCAACACCACGCGGGTGGCAAGGAGATGAGCACATCAGGCACAATCAGAGCTATAACCAGAAACCTTCAGAAGGTGCTTCAGGGTTTAGGCATATATTATTCCGTGAAGGCATCGGATGACGCAAAAGACCTTGCGGCGAGCAATATCCCGGTGGGAGAGATTCAATATGAGGGAGAAGGCTTTGAAGACGCGTTCGGGCAGAGGCCGGGCTATATAGACGCTGGATTTGCGATAAAAGTTCTTTTTGTCACAAGAAGCCATGCTGATATCGTAAGGGAGCAACAGGATTGGACTCATAAGATTCGGAGCGCCCTGACCGTTGATGCGCTTAATTCAGATGAACTTTCTCTTGGTAAAAACGTAAGCAGGGTGACTATTTTGAAGGCAGAGGCAGTAAATCGGAAAAACATATCATCAATAAATCTTAAGATTAATATCAGGTACAGGACGGATTGATTTTTTGTGTTTCACAAATATTGCATCAAGGAGGAAAAATAAATGGCGGACAACAATCTATATCTTGCGGTCGGCGAGGAGGCGGCAAGAGGCACGGCAGAGACCTCGGCGGTCGCGTTCATACCTCTGCTGAACGCGGGCATACCGAGCTTTGAAGCGGACGATAAGAAGCGCGCCGAATATAGAGGAGAAGATACGGTTAAAGGCGCGACGACCATGATACGCATGTCCCGCAAGTGGGGCGCGACTCTTGACATTCCGTTTTTCACGCAGAGCTTGGCGAGCACGCAGAACCTGATGGGCACGATGATTAAGCATTTTTTCGGCAAGGGCACGTCAACACAGAATGGCGCGACCGGCCAGTATTATCACATGTATTATCCCGTCGTTGACCCGTTTGCGACCGGAAGCGGGCTTGTCGCGGGCAAGGCGTTGACCCTAAACATGAACGTCAACGAGGGGGCGACGCAGAAGAACTGGCCGTTTGTCGGAGGCCGCGTCAAGGCGCTTGGCTTCGAGCAGGAAGCGGGCAATCATTTGAAGATGTCCGCCGAGATGTTCGGGCAGTTCAGGGATACGGTCGGCTCTGCAATAGCCTCTCCGAGCTTTCCTGCGGAGAATCTCCGATGCGATTACAACAACATGAAGCTTTACACGGGCACGATAACAAGAACAGGCACGGGGCCGGACTTTACGAACTACACCTTTGGGAGTGCAACGCAGATTAAGCCGGATAAGGTAAGCCTCAAGCTTGAAAACGGCATGGAAGATGCGCTAAGGCTCTCCGGCCTTGACTATGCGGACAAGACCCGCATGGGCGTTTTCAAGGCAACGCTTGAGATAACCCTTGACTGGGAAGACCCTGCGAGCGGATTTTCAAGCGCGGATGATTTCAATCTGTGGATTGCAAGCGCGTCAACGACTAACTTCTTCCTTCACTGGGACACGGGCACGCAGGCAGGCACTGGGGATAATCATCAGCTGTATATAGATCTGCCTGTCATGCAGAGGATGGGCGGCGAGCCTGATTACTCGCTTGAGAAAGACCCTATGGTTACGCTCAAGTATGAGGCGCTTTACGACGCAACGACCGCTAAATATCTCTGCGGCATCCTGCTTAAGGACGCGGCGGCGGCGACATAATGGCGCTGGATAGGCTCTAATAAAGCATGCACGCTTGTTTGAGAGGGATTCTGGGTAAGGTCTATAGGAAGGGATAGGTCGGGGAATAAAACGGCAGGAAGGGGCATTCATGGCGATAATATCTTTCAGCAAAGATGTGCTGGTTGATTATGTCCCCGCCTATGGCGGCAACCGCGAGTCCGATAATCCGTGCGTGGTGCGGATTAGGTTTGTGCCGTATGGGCGGGTTCAGGATTATTCACGGCTGGTCGCGGCGAAGGCGAAGGGCTTAAGCTCAAACGACATATCAAAGATAAACGAGATTACGGCGGACATTCAGAAGAAGCAGTTTATTGAGAACGTGGATTCCGTTGACCACTTCATGCTTGACGGCAGGGAAGTGAAGGACGCGTCGTTGTTTTACGAATATGCGCCGAAGGAGCTGATTTACGAGATTATCAGGGCGATGGAAGACAGCGCGAAGCTCTCGGATGGACAAAGAAAAAACTAATCGCGGGCTTCCGGTGGGGAATCAAACAGAGAGAATCGGCAAGCCCGTTTAAGTGCGATGAGTGCTCGGACAGAGACAAAGAGCAGAGGAACTGTTTTAACAGGCTCAATCTGCCTGATGATTTACGGGCGATTGAAAAATATACGGACGACGTTACGGCGCGCATTAAGGATTCGGGCGCGGCAAAGGTATTCAGCCTCGGCTCAATCAGGCTGTATGAATGTCCGGTGAGTTATCTTGACGCGGACACGAGGGAAATAATCCGGCTGGTCTGTCTGCTTGAGGCCACGGGGAATATGCTTCACGCGGGCGGATGGGCGGAACAACCATACTGGCTTATTCAGGCGTTTGAGATTTTCAAGGCCGAGGCGGCGCGAAGGATAAAGGACAAAAATAAAAATGGCAAGTGACATTAAGATGGATCTGGTTTTAAGCGCCTCAGACGAGCTAAGCACAATGCTTAAGAAGTATTTTGAGGGTTTTAGTGCGGCTGATGCAAAGACTTCCTTAGAGCCGCTAAATTTATCTCTGGATTTAAAATCCTCTTTACTTGGACCTGAAGTTGAAAATGTAAAGGAGATGCTATCCGAGGTCCCTGCTGCAATGCAGGAGCATCAGTTGTCTACTGCAACGAGGTTTACTGACTTAGAGCAGGCCTATATTGATTTTTATTCCCGCGTCAAAAAAATACAGGACTCTTATGTTGAAGGATCTATCGCTTCAGACAAACTCATGTTTGACGCGAAGGCGGATTATGCCGCCAAGTCTTTCGGGTCAATGTCAAACTTCTTTGAAAATATGTATGTCATGACAGGCTCAAGCAATGAGGAGCTATTCAATATCATGAAAACATTTGCCGTCGCCGAAGCGACAGTGCAGGGGTATAGAGCCGCGGTTGGTGCGTATGCCTTTGGCGCTTCAATAGGCGGGCCGGTGCTTGGAGCCGCGTTTGCCGCATCCGCCATAGCCGCGACGGGTGCACAGATTGCTAATATCATTGCGACCGAGCCGGGCTCAACGACCGCGATAAGCACAACGGGCGAGGCTGTTACTACGGATTACGAAGGCGGCTCGCTTGAGGCCTACCCGACGAGCGAAGCAACGCCCACGCAGAATGTAACCATTCAGATATACAATCCGCTCTCAAGCCAGAACTGGGCGCAGATTGTTGAGGACGACATAATACCGGCATTGAACGACGCATCGGACAGGAACATAAACATAACCATAGGGACGGCTTGACATGGCATGGTCAAAGGTAAAATTCTATTGGGATATGATATTAGGCAAGGGCGGGAATGTATTGACTGCCTCAAGCACGGCATCGGGCTACAATGTGGCGAACATTCACAACCGGTTTGAGATAAACGCATGGAAGGCCACAGCATCCGCCGGCACGCATTATATCCTGTTGGACACGGGAACGGGCGACGTGCCTACGGCGGTTGATTATTTCATAATGGGCGGACATAACCTCGGAACGGCTAACGCAACGATTGCCCTGCAGTGGAGCGACGACAACAGCGCATTCACAAACATCTTCAGCACACAGCCTTTGAATGACGGCGTATTCCTGAGGGAGTTTACGGAGCTTGCCCATAGGTATTATCGCATTGTCATAACGGGTTGCACTCAAGCCCCTGAGATAACCCATGCTTGGTGGGGTAAGAAGACAGAGCTTGATTATGCGTCCACGGGATTTGACCCGTATGCAGAAGAGGTCAAGGCGAGCGTCAACACCAGCTATGCGGGTTATGTTACGGGCATTCATACGCAATATACGGAGAGGTCTATTGACCTTAAGTTTGACGATTGCTCGGAGACCGAAGGCACGCGGTATCTTGCGGACGGGACTTATACGGCCGGCGGTTCAATAACCGCGATTGGTGCAACGATAACGCCGCTTTATGAAAAAATCAAACGTTGGTGGGACTACAACGGGCTCAAGAACTTTTACGTCGCATGGGAGAGGACGAACAGTCCGGACGATATTTATCTTACGCGCTCGGATACGAAATTTTCAAACCCCTTGAAAGCGGGCGGGGCATATAGAGATATTGCAATCAGTCTTACAGGGAGAAAAGCATAAATGACAGACCAGCGGATATTATACACGGACTGGCTAACGGGCGCGAACCATCCGACCAAGACGGACACTCTTAATAGGCTTGCGCTTATCGGCCATAACAATGACGGCTCTCATAAGGCGTGGGTTGACGTGAAGGAATACGGCGCGACCGGCGACGGGGTAACGGATGACACGACCGCGATACAGAACGCCATCAACACGTTGAGCGCCTCTGGCGGGACTGTCCTTTTTCCTTTAGGCACTTATCTCATAAGTTCAACACTGACAGTGCCTTCCTATGTCTTTCTTGTCGGGGTGTCAAGATATCGCTCGCAGTTGAAGGCTGCATCCGCGATAACGATGGTAAGTTTCCCTGATAGAGATTCGGCGGGGATTATGCAGATGCTCTTGACGGGCAATAGCACCGCCTCGGTCGGCATTGATATCGGTGCCGGTTCAAACACGGTTCATATACGAGATGTGCAGGTTCATAACTGCTCGGCATCCGGCGGGATAGGGATTTATTTCCACGGCACAAGCACGGCAAATCCGTGCATGTTAAGTCATCTTGACTCATTCAACATAAGCAACTGTTACACGGGCTTGAGGCTGGACTATACGGCTGGATGCAGTGTTAAACGCGGAGTGATACAGACCTACACCGCACAAGGTATTTACAACGCCTATGACAGCTCAGGTATGAATATAGACAGCGTTGATGTTGAGAACAATTCAGGCACGGGCAATTATCCGATACTGCTTGATACCGTAAGGGGCGGGAGTCTGATAAATATAAGAGGCGAAAGCAATTCAGACGCTGCGGCATATATAAGGCTCAACGGTTGTGTCGGCATGTCTATCATCGGCGGGTCTATGACGGAAGCCCCGATTATTCTAACCGACAATTCCACAGGCACAAATATCTTAGGGGCATACATGGCCCCGAACGGCGGAACGCCTCTTTGCATTAAGCTTGAATCAGGCTCGCACTATATGCACATAGGCCAGAATTATCCATACAGTGGGTCAACGCTTGTTGACGATAGCGCTAATACGGGGCTTGATTATGTGAACCTGAATGTTGACAGCGGCAAGATTCTTACTTTTTATGAGCAGATAAAACTCTTGAAAGCATCTTTTGAAAGCCAGAGAACAAATAATAATGAGGCGGTTTTCCTTTCAAGGGTTATCGGGGATTCTCAGAATCGTATGATAATCCGCAATCAGGGGAATATTGAATGTGGTTCAGGTTCGGCAACTGCGGACGTTATAGTTGGCAGGGTGGCGGCTAATGTGTGGGGTTGTGCGGCAAGCGGGGACGGACTTGCAGTAGGCAACTCGGCGGCGGCAACAACACCGGGGAGCGTTGTAAAGAAGATTGAGATTTTTGACCATATAGGGGTATCCCTTGGGTATATACCCGTGTATGACGCGATAACATAAGGGGGCACGAATGGCAGACCAGAGGATTCAATACAGCGAAGAGATGGTTGGCGCAAATCATGCGACGAAGTCCGACACGCTTAACCGCCTTGCGCTCATTGACCACAACAACGACGGCACGCACAAAAACCCGTCCTTCCATGTTCACAACAACGCCGTTGATTTAACGCTCATAACGGGTGCGGGGACTGTCCTGACATGGTCTACCGCTGAATTTGATACGCATACGGGTTTCTCGTCAACAAAATATACACCGTCCGTTGCAGGCAAATACTTGTTGAGCGCGGCTGTAACCATCAAAACCCCGCAGAGCACGCTAATATCTGTGTCAATCCGCAAGAACGGCACGGTATATAAGTCTTGCCGATTTGACGGCACAGGCACAACGAACAAGACCTTGAATGTAACCTGTGTTGCATCGGCGAACGGCACAACGGATTATTTTGATGTCTCCGTTTATCAGGAAAGCGGAAGCTCCAAGTCAACGGACGGCACGGCATCGGAGACTTATTATTCAGGGTGCAGGATAGACGGGTAAAATAAAAGGAGGCTCTATATGGAAATGAATTTAAGTGCAAGCCACAAATACCTTGTTGAATGTTACGGCCCGGACGGGCGGCTTAAGTGGACGGACGGATTTGAAAATCTTGTCGTAACGGCCGGCCTCAACAAGTATCTTGATGCAACGCTCAAGACAGGGCTTGCAGCGCCTGCTTGGTATGTAGGTTTGAAGGGCACGGGCACGCCCGCCGCAGGTGATACCATGGCAAGCCATGCGACATGGAGCGAGATAACACCTTATTCGGACGCAACGAGGGCGACATATACGCCCGGCACGATAGCCAGCGGGTCGGTGGACAATTCCGCGTCAAAGGCGGTGTTCAGCATTAACGCGACCTCCACGGTCTACGGTTGCTTTATGGCGGACAACAGCACAAAGGGCGGAACTACGGGGACGCTTCTGGGCGCGGGTGATTTTAGCGCATCAAGGGCGGTTGTGTCCGGCGATACCCTGAATGTAACTGTAACCTGCTCGGTAACGGCGGCGTAGCATGGCTGAATTTCTGATAAAGGCGGTTGATTCCACTAACCCTAATCCGTCAAAAGATGTGATGTGCTATAAGCGCGGGGATATCGTGGTTGTTATGCCTGACGGGCACGCATGGGGGGGAGAGGAAAGATTGCCCGCTTTCCTGAAAGTCTTTGTGCATGGCCTGCCCGTTGATGCTGGATATCAGACAACGCATGAGGGCACTGCAACGCAGATAATCCAGAGGGACTATTACGCGCAAGATTGGCAGGATTTATGCGTAAGGTGGGCGGCGGGAGAGCGTGAGAACATAGACTGGTTATATTTGCCAGTCGCGATCGGCACGCGGTCGGAGGTGTTGGCAATGGATATAGATATTGAGAGGTGGAGCGAGATGGTCTCTGCGGGCGCATACCCGCCGTATGACGGTATACCCGCCATGATGCCGACCACGACAGGGCAAATCCAGTTAAGCGGCTCGGTTAGTATCGTTACGGTTGAAGGGCTCGCTTGCGTAGAAACAATACGCCGGAGGTATTCTCTCAATGTTGATGCGATAATGTTCGTTGACGGACAGGCTACACTAACAGAGCTTGAGTTTATGAATTTACTGGCGCTGAAAGGATAGGCTTTGCCGACCACAATAACAAAGACCATCAAGTCAAGCGGGGGTGATTATACATCTACAGCCAAATATCAATATCTGCTTGACGAGTTGCCGGACGCGAGAAGACGGTGGTTTGTGAACATGAGCCTTATATATTTTGACGAAAATGGGATTGCCTCTGTAAGTAAAGAATCCTTTATTGGCGCGGTGATAGACAAGAATGTCAGCTAAAGATGACATCATAACCAATAGTGTGCGCGACTACTTGGTCAGATATCCTGATATCTCTAATTTGATACCCCTTGTTTGTCAAATTACAAGAAAACACTTTGACAAGAATACCCATTTATCTTTAGAAGTATATCACGACCCAGAGATTGAAGATGAATACCTTGTGCTTTACGTTCGGCAAGAGAGCTATGACGAACGGCTTATGGATAAGATTGAAAAAGTGTGTGTTGAATACGAGTCCATGCTATCAAGAAAATTAGGCTGGTTAATCGTAACAACGGATTATAAATGCCGACCACAATAACAAAGACCATCAAGTCAAGCGGGGGTGATTATACATCGCTATCCGCATGGGAGGCCGCTCGGAACGGCGACCTTGTGACAGCCGATACCATTGAGGTTGCGGAGTGCTACAATTTTCAGGACACAACGGCCGTTCTTATCAGCGGTTGGGTAACTGACCCGACAAGGTATATTAAGATTTACACGCCTGTAGCTGAAAGGCATACAGGGGTTGCAGGCACGGGATATAGATTAGTCGTTACCTCAGCACAGCCTCTCCGAGTGCGAGAAAGCCACGTGAGAATAATCGGTCTTGAGACGAAGGCGGCAACGGCGGGATTTAGTGGCTTGGTCTGCGACAATGATACCGCGATGGAGGCATCGCCATATATTCTGGTCGATTCTTTGTTGACGCATGACAACGGGGCTTACGGTGTCTATCTCGGAAGATGCGGGACTACAGGCTATCCTCTTTATCTCGTAAATTCTATTATTTATAAATGCGGCAATTACGGGATATTGTTGACATCTGGTTATGCTCCTGCGATCGCGGAAATTTATAACTGCACGGTCTGCCAGAACACGACCTACGGCATCCGGAAAGATTCAAGCAGTGTTGTCGTCGGTGTCAAGAACTGCTACGCAGGGGCAAACACTACAGACTACAGCTCGTCAAGCGGGACGTGGACGACCTTTACAACAAACGCAAGCTCGGATACGACAGGCACAAGCGGCCTGCAGAGCATCGCGCATTCAACGAGCGCGGGGGCTTATTTCACGAACATAACCGCAGGCTCGGAGAACTATCATATCGGAAGCTCATCCGCCTTGAAGGACGTAGGCACGGACTTATCCGCAACCTTCACGACCGACATTGACGGGGGCACAAGGTCTGGCACTTGGGATATCGGCGCGGATGAGTTTACAACGGGCGGGGCAACATATAACGAAGCCTTGACTCTGGGCACGAGCGCGGGGCACGCTTACAGCGGCAATCTGATAATGGAGGGTGCGCTAAGCCTTACGTCAAGCGGCGCCATTACCGAATCGGGCGGGCTTAGCCTCTCCGAAAGCATCGCCCTCGCGGGTGTCTTGTCGCAGACTCAAGCGCACACGTTGACTGTTGAGGGGGTCTTGAGCTTCGCAATCAGCGCTGGCATCACGAATAGCGCAACGCTTGAGATGCTGGCGAGCCTTACGCTTGCCCTGAACGGTGGGATGACCGTTGACGCTGCCGGCTCAATTTACAACGCTAATATCGCCCTTGCCTCTGCTCTGGCCTATGTTGCTTCTTATATTTTGGATTCGTCCGAGCCTGCAACGGGGCAAAAGATAGTTCTTGATGCGGCTAAAATCTTTAAGGCCATAGTTGACGGCAGGGCCCCGCGGGTTAATTCAACAGACAGCGACACCCCGAAGGCGGTAAAACACTAATGGCCGTCACTCTTACAGCCGCGTTTCTGGCGGAACTGGCAAAGAACGTCAACCGTCCGAATACGATACTTGAGGTTGACCTTAGCGGGGCAACCGTCAAATGGGGTTTTGATTCCGCCGGTTATTCAGGCGTTCTGCCGATACTAAAATCCGTGTCCGGCCTGCAAAACAAGATTGACGCGAAGGCCGGCCATTCCACGCGGGGGCAAATCAAGGCCGTAATCGTCGGGCGGGATAATTTTAAAAGCCTCGTCAAAGACAACTATCTTAAGAACAGGCGGGTTAGACGCTATGACGGCTTTATCTCAAGCGGGTTTCTTTACTCGGATTACGCAAAGACCTACGACGGGTTCATTTCGGACTGGGAGCGTAACGGCGACGAACTGACAATAACTATCAGCGACGACCTGTATGAAGCGTCAACCTCAATCCCCGCAGAGACAACCGGCGACACGCAATACATAAGCTATCTCAATATGAATCCGGTTGACATCATGGACAACATACTACAATCACAGCTCGGCATAAGCTCTGCCTATATTGACGGCGCAACCCTTGCCTCGGAGCGGGACAGGTGGCTTAACGACTGGCGGTTCAACCGCGTAATAACCGAGCCGCAAAAGGCGGATGATTACCTCAACGAGCTCCAGGAGGAGACGAACTCATACCTTTTGCATGACGGGGACAAGATTACACTCAAGGTCTTTGCGCCGCCCATGCCGACAGATACCGTTGATGAGTGGCGTGGGGATAAGGATATCCTAATTGACAGCCTGCGGCAAAAGTCCGGCTACAAGGACAGCTTCTTCAACCGTGTCCTTGTCTATTATGATTATGACGAGAGCGGCTCGGACGGCGCAGAGAATTTTGAAGGCGCGGTGCTTGTCATAGACGCCGCGTCGCAGGACGCCTCACAATGGGACGAGGAGAGCACTAAGACCATCAAAAGCAAATGGATTAGGTCTCTCACATGGACACAACCCGCGTCCATCACGGGCGTTATTATCTATCACGTGTCCGCCTCTAACGGGGCAGGCACAGGCAGGCTTGACTATGTTTCAACCACGAAGGTTTTGAGGTGGAAGGCTCCTGGTTCCGCGACATGGGGGGCGTCTGTAATCATTGACGACGACGGCAGGTATGATATTTATGACGGCGCGGACACCACTAAATACGCCCGTGTTGTTGTGACCGCCGCGAGCCTGCCGCCCTCAACGAGCTATGACGAGCCGATAACCCTGACGGCGTTGACAGGCTCAATCTATGCGTCAAGTCTGGCTCAAAAGCTCCTGAGCCTGTATGCCGACCCTGCGTCATCTGTGTCGTTTGAGGTGGACATAAACAGGTGTTCTTATAATTCAATATTCGTCAAGCCGACCGACCTGAAAGACATTACGACCGACGAGGCGTGTTCCAAGGGGTATGACACGTGGAATCTTGAAAGGGTGATGTTGACGTCCGTCAAGCCTGATTTTGAAAAAGGAAAGATATCGGTTGAGGCGATTCAGGCGCGCATGAAACGTCAATACGGGTTTATCGCGCCGGCGGGATATCCTGATTATGCGAGCGCAACAACGGCACAAAGGCAGTATGCGTATGTCGGACATTGTTATATCTGGTAAGGAGGAGAACCCATGGCGGCACCATCAAAGAGCTACACACTGATTGCGGATTCTTCAATAGACGCGGACAGCCCTATTGACGTAACGCTCATGACGCGGATACGAGACAATCTCATTCACCTTGAGGAGTGGCTTGGCAACGGTTATACGGCCGCGCAAGACCACGACCATGACGGGGTTAACTCCAAAACCCCTGTGCTTGCGGACTTGAGCGTAACGACCGCGAAAATCGCGGCAACGGCGGTCACAGGCGCGAAAGTATCAAAGACCATTGCAACATCCGGCTCACAGGCGATATTAACGGGCGCGACATGGACGCCCTCGGCGGTGGTGGGGAATTTCATTAATGTCGGCTCGGCAGGCACGACGGCCCTTGAGCTTTATATCAGCGGGGCATGGCACGCGTCCGAGGCACAATTTGTCGGCGGGCTTCTCATAACAGATGGCACAAACATGCGCTTTAACAACACCGGCGCTGGGACTGATACCATCTATTGTCAGACATTCTGACGGAGGGTTCACAATGCTGATTGACAAGACTAATCCTGAATTTAACGACGTGCCCTCGCACCTTGACGGACAGATATTGCTTGAGCGCACTGTTTCACCCGATGGGCAGGCAACCGGGTGGCTTACGATATCCTCCGCGCTTGCAAACGAGCTTAAGGCAAAGACCGATGCAGAGCTTGAGGCAACGGGATATCTGAAGTATAAATCCGAGATGTAGGTTCCGCGTGGAACTTTGATAATGAAAATCAATATCAACAGGGGGGATTATGGAGGAGCGCCGTCAAAAAAACGAACAAGAAATAAAGGCGCTTGCCGCCGCGATTGCTGTGGAAATCAAGGCGCATCAAGAATGCCAGTTGACGGAGGAAGAACAACAGGCGGTGCGCGACCTCATAAAGACCAAACGGAACGCGGTTAGGGCCGCGTTATGGCTCTTCGGGGCCGTGCTCCTATGGGTCGCGAAAGACATTTATATATGGATAGCGGCGCATACGACCTTCAATGCGCGGTGAGATTTTATTTAACGGAATTTATGGAGTATGTCATTTAAAAAAATGGAAATGTTCAAATGTATTTTATGGCAGGCGCGCAGCTATGGCTTCTCGGCGCCGTAATCCTTAGAATAATAAAAGATATTTATTTTTGGTTTTTAGCGCATAGGACATTTTGCTGAGGCAAATAAAATGAATTTAGTCCTTGATGCGGGGCATGGGGGCAAGGATCCAGGGGCCGCTTATAATAGCCTGAGAGAGAGCGATATCAGTCTTGGCATAGCACTGTCTCTTAAGGAACTACTTGAAGGCCAAATTTACATGACCAGAACCTCCGATGTTTTCGTTGAACTGAAAGACAGGACCGCCCTTGCCAATAAGCACAACGCGGATTTGATTTCTCTGCATTGCAACGCCGCTGAAAAACCAGAGGCAAACGGCTCGGAGATATGGTGCTTTGCCAGAGAAGATGCCCACGGAAAAGAGACTGAAGGCAGTATTATGGCGGGGTTAATTTTGAAAGAACTATGCGCTCTCGGTTTTAAAAACAGGGGAGTTAAGGCAATATACGACAACAAATCGCATGTTTTTACCTATAGGCCCTTGTGGGTTTTAAAAGAAACCAAACAGACAGCCTTAATTATTGAATGCGGATTTTTAAGCAATAAAAACGACACTGAAATGCTAAGAGACTTTAAAAGCATCGCAGGCGCGATTTTCAAAGGATTAAACAGTTTTAAGGTGAGCCGATAAAATGCACAATGAGATGGAAGCCATAAGGGAAATAAAGGATTTAAGCAAGAACGCGAAGATGCATCTGAGCCATATTCTTAGAAATGGCCTGATGCTTGTTATGTCGGAGAATGAAGATAACATTGGCGTCAATAAACGTATCTTTGAAATTGAGAATAAACTAAAGGAGCTTGGCCTGTAATGGTAAAACCTTGCTGAATAGAATGTTGGTTGGCGAGTTGGGGTGGACCCACGAGCAGGCGCTGGAAACGCGGATACGCTTGCAGGCTTTTGAGGAAGATTAGAATGCGTCGGGTATGGAGGATTACGATGAGTTATAAACTTGGGGGAAATAAAACAGGAGTAAATAAATGACCTCGCTTATGTCTTTGCTTTTGCCGTCGTTGGTTCCCGTTGCCTCGGACGCGATAAGAGGCATTGTTTCAAAATTCACGGGCGTCAATCCGCAGAACGCTGAAGAAGCGGCAAAGCTCATACAGGCCGAGACCGAGAAACTCAAGGCCCTTGCAGAGCTGGATAGACCCGCGGGGAACATATCTCAATGGGTCTCAGACTTAAGGGCATCCTTCCGGTATATCATGGCGGGTGTTGTAATTGTAGTCGCCTGTATAACGCTGTTTGTCCCGAATCTGAATCCAGACTTTGTTGAAATGGCGTGGCAGGGCGCGGGTAGCGTATATGCGTTCATATTCGGAGACAGGATGTACAGCTACATAAGGAGGAAATAGGCGTGTTTTTTAAGCTTTTGCCCATCGTCCTTATCAATATCACTTCGTGTTGACCCGATTATGTTCTAAGGCTATAATCTAAGGAAATATCTTTCCACCATCGGCCACTGCACACAAAAATGCTCGGCAGGACTTTTATAATTATAGGCTTAATTATAGTATTTATAGGGATTTTGCTTGTTTTTGCCAACAAGATCCCTTTTATTGGACGCCTTCCCGGGGACATATATTATAAAAAGGATGATTTTGTATTCTATTTTCCCCTTGCCACATCAATTATAGTCAGCATTATCTTATCCGTAATATTCTATTTTTTGAATCGGCGCTGATATTGTTGTAAAAAAGAGACAATTCTTTGTTGGTTTGCATATTTAATACAGTTTTTTTTATGTCTATTCTGTAACTTATTGGATTTACGATATATTTTTTTATGGCATAGATATTGCTTAATTCTATACATTATGTTTCAGCAAACCATAAAAAATAATATCTCATTTAAAGGCGTAGGGCTTCATACCGGCAGAATTATCAATGTGAGGATATCGCCGGCAGAGGCTGATACAGGCATTGTATTTATAAGGAAAGACCTTGCCAATGTTGTTGAGATTAAGGCAGATGCCGCTTATGTCGTCGGCACCAATTATGCAACAACGCTCGGCAGGAATGGCGCAAGCGTATCAACGGTTGAGCATCTTTTAGCCGCGTTTTACGGCCTTGGCGTTGATAATGCGGAAGTTGAGATTGACGGCCCGGAAATTCCTATAATGGACGGCAGCGCCTCGGATTTCGCCGGCATGATAGAGCATGCGGGGCTTAAAAGGCTTTCATGCCCGAGAGGGTATATCGTTATCAATAAACCGATCAGGGTCGGCTCTGAGGATAAATATGCGATGCTTTTGCCTTGCATTGGCTCAGGGTTCAGCATTGATTATTCAATTGACTTTTCGCACGACCTCCTTAAAAAACAGTCGTTTGCGCGGAATCTAACAAAAGATATTTTCAGAAAAGAGATAGGAAGCGCACGGACATTCGGTTTTTTAAGGGATGTTGAGATGCTCATGAAAAACGGGCTTGCAAAGGGAGGCTCTCTTAAGAATGCCGTTGTCTTAAGCGACACGGACATACTTAATGAAGAAGGGTTGAGATACCCCGATGAGTTCGTAAGGCACAAGGTGCTGGACCTTATCGGAGACATCTCTCTTATTGGAGCAAGGATAATAGGAAGGCTCAAGGCAGTAAGATCAGGGCATACCCTAAACCATCTGCTTGTCAAGGAGATCCTTGCCAGAAATGATGCATGGGAGATGAGGCATCTGATTAACGCGGATGCGTTTAAAAGGCCTTGCAATTCATTCTTAGGCAAGGCAGCCGCCGTCTAAAGCAAGGTTAATAATCTTAGATGCTATGTTTAAGCCCCGCGAGGGGCTTTTTGTATTTGTAGTGTGCCCGGGCAATGGAAGCTCCCGCCCTCTTAGGGGCGCGCGGGCGTACAGCCGCAGGCCGGGCCAGCCGAGCCGTATAAAAAAATACATGGCCGACAATCCCCGCCATTTATGGCAAGGCGATTTAATCTAACGCGGAAGGAATCGCCTTAATTGCAAAAAAATGTGCAATATGCTAAGATTTTCAAGAGCCATTGCCTTGATGTCAGAGCCTTGCAGACATCAGGGACAGACAAACTACCGACAAAAATTGGATAAACAGGATAAAAACGGAAGGCATAAGAAGCAGATAGAGCTTCAGGACAACAGCCTCTCAATGCGGTTTTTCGGGGAGGCCGGCGAAAACATAAAGCGGATTGAGAAGAAACTCGGCGTGAGCGTAAACACCCGCGGCACGCTTGTAACCATCCTCGGAGAAGACCAGGAAAACGTTGAGGTAGCCGAACAGCTTATCCTTGAGTTTTATTCCCTCATGGAGAAAGGCTATCAGCTTAGCCCCCATGACATTGATTACGCAATAAGGATGATCTCATCCGACAGGGGCGCAAGGCTCGCGGACGTGTTTCTTGAGACCGTGTATGTGTCATTCAGAAAAAAGGTCATAGGGCCGAAGAGCGTATCGCAGAAGAGATACATTGACGCAATCAGGAGGCGCGACATCGTCTTCGGCATAGGCCCTGCCGGCACCGGCAAGACCTACATCGCAATGGCAATGGCGGTTGCGGCGCTTACGGAGAAGTCCGTTGACAGGATAATACTTACAAGGCCTGCTGTTGAGGCCGGGGAAAAGCTCGGATTCCTGCCCGGAGACCTTGCCGCGAAGGTGGACCCGTACCTGAGGCCGCTTTATGACGCGCTCCATGACATGATTGATTATGAAAGGGCGCAGAAGCTTCTTGAGAGGGGGGCCATAGAGGTTGCCCCGCTTGCGTTCATGAGGGGAAGGACGCTTAACGACTCGTTCGTCATACTTGACGAGGCGCAGAACACGACGATTGAGCAGATGAAGATGTTTCTTACGAGGCTCGGGTTCGGCTCAAGGGCGGTTGTCACCGGGGACATTACGCAGATTGACCTTCCGCTTGCCAAACCGTCGGGTCTTGTAGAGGCCCAGAAGATACTTCAGGATATTGAGGGCATTGAGATGGTGGTGTTTTCCGAAACCGATGTCGTAAGGCACCCGATTGTTCAGGATGTTATAAGGGCCTTTGAGAGGGCTGAGGTCAAGAAAAGGGGCATGCAGCCGGTTAGCGATTAACATGGTTAAAGAACTAAGGCCGAAAAGGTTGAAGATACGGGGCATGCTTGCGAATGGCGGTTTTTTTGTCGGGGTAGTTCTCTTTAGCGGGGCGTTTCTCAATATCCTGTCAGGGCAATAAGCGCGGATTTTTTTCTATCCGTATTTTCATGCATCGTGGGGCTTAAAAATGCGTCAGGGGTCATAATCCTTTGAAGGTTCTTATCCAGTGTTTGAAGGGTGCAGGCAGGCACAAGAGGCTAATAAGATGGGCGGCAAAGGCCGCATTGGAAGACATAGGCTCCATCGGGGCAGAGTTGAGCGTCCTCTTAACCGACGACCCGGGCATAAGGGGGCTTAACAGGGAATACCGCGGCATTGACCGCGCAACCGATGTCTTAAGCTTTCCACAGAACGACGCGGTCGTGCTTGGGGATGTCGTTATATCAATAGAGACGGCCGCGAGGCAGGCAGAGGAAAACAGCGTCGGCCTTAATGATGAGCTCGCGAGGCTCCTTGTGCACGGCATACTTCATCTCAAGGGGTATGAGCATGAAAAAGGCGGCCTGAGGGCAAGGAGGATGAGGGAAAAGGAAGAGGGGCTTTTCTCAATCCTTAAGAAAAAAGGCGTTATCTGAGGTTCTTTCCGGACGCACATGGACGACCAACGGGAAATCATAAAACCGAAGAACTGGCTTGAAAGCCTCAACTGCGCCATAGAGGGCGTAATATACGCCTTCAGGACGCAGAGGCACATAAGGTATCATTATGTAATCGCCACGGTCGTGCTGGTGTTAAGCCTGTTTCTTAGGCTCCCGCTCCTTGAATTTGCGCTTTTCGCCATATCCGTAGTCGTGCTCCTGTTCGCGGAGATGTTTAATACCGCGATGGAGGAGGCGGTCAACCTTATGGAGGATAAGCATAACCTCATGGCAAAGAACGCAAAGGATGTCTCTGCCGGGGCAGTGCTTATATCCGCCATAGGTGTTGCGGTAATGGCGTATATAGTATTTTCAAGGCACCTATACGGGCCAATGACCTTTATTCTCAGCGAGGCGCGCCCGTATGCCGGGCACGTGGGCGTTATCGCGCTCCTGCTCGTGCTCATAAGCGTTGTCGTGCTTAAGGCTACGACGGGCAGGGGAAGACCGCTGCACGGAGGCATGCCGAGCGGACACGCGGCGGTCGCGTTCTCGCTTTTTACGTCCATTACGCTTCTTACTCTTGACCCGCTTGTGTCCATCATGGGCCTTGTGCTCGCCGTAATGGTCAGCCAGTCAAGGCTTGTCGGCGGGATACATACAAGGATGGAGATCCTGCTCGGAAGCCTCCTCGGCTCTGGCCTTACGCTCTTAATCTTCCGCATCTTTTTCCATACCGTTAAATGACGAGGCGAATAATCCTTGCCGTGGCATCAGGCGCGTTGCTCGTGCTTGCGTTCCCGCCGGTTGATTTCAGTTATCTTGCGTGGACAGGGCTTGTGCCGTTTTTCTTTGCGCTTTACGGCAGGGGCAAAGTCTCCCACCGCAATGCGTTTTCCCTTGGGTTTATATTCGGGTTCGTATTTTTCCTCGGCACTGTTTATTGGGTCGTTCATTCAATGCACATGTACGGCGGCATCGGGCTTAAACTCAGCATCCCGATAATGCTTCTTCTCGTCGCGTACCTGAGCGTCTATGCCGGGGTCTACGGGCTCTGCCTTAATGCGGCCCGTTTCAAGCCTGCGTTTTTTAATATGGTTTTTTCCGCCTCGCTGTGGGCATCGCTTGAGTACGCGAGGGGGTGTTTTTTAACGGGGCTTCCGTGGTCCCTGCTCGGATACACGCAGACCCCGATGCTCCCGGTTGTCCAGATAGCGGACATAACAGGGGTATGGGGCGTGTCTTTTTTGGTCGTTCTCGGAAACTACACCCTTTATCTTGTCCTGGACGCCGCGTTCAAGAGTGGTAAGGCGCCGCCTTTGAAGGAGATTGCCTTTTCATGCATTGTCTTCGCGGCAGTCATAGGCTACGGCCTTTTTATGATAAATAGCGTTGACCTTGACGCATCCGGCTGGAGGCCTTTTAAGGTGGGTGTGGCGCAGGGTTCAATTGAGCAGCAGATGAAGTGGGAGGAATCCTTTGCGTCAAAGACCATTGACATATACAGGGCATTAAGCATTGAGGCGGGCAGAGAAACCCCGGATGTCGTCGTCTGGCCTGAGAGCGCCGCGCCTTTTTTCCTTGAGGCCGACACGCCTCAAGGCACAAGGCTAAGGGACGCGGTAAGGGATGCCGGGACATACGTATTGACCGGCAGCATTGCGTATAATTCTAATCCCGTGACAGGCGCTGCTTCTTATTTTAACAGCGCGTATCTCCTTGACCCGGATGGCGGCATCATAGGCAGGTACGATAAACTTCATCTTGTCCCGTTCGGCGAATATGTGCCGAAGGCCGTGAAGAGGTTTCTGCCGTTTATAAAAAAACTCACGGCAGGCGCGGGGGATTTCTCGGAAGGCCCGGGGCCTAATCCCTTAAGCCTGAACGGGGTGAAGATCGGGGTCCTTATATGCTATGAGGCGATATTCCCGGATATCTCAAGGCGCGAGACGAAAAACGGGGCGGGCGTTCTCGTAAACATCACGAACGACGGGTGGTTCGGAGACACCTCGGCCCCGTATCAGCATTTTCAGATGTCCGTTATGCGCTCCGTTGAGAACAGGCGCTTCCTTGTGCGCTCTGCGAACACCGGCATAAGCGCGATCGTAGACCCCGTCGGCAGGGTTATAAAGAGGACGGCGCTCTTTGAGAGGACGATATTTACCGGGACAATCGGGCTTAAGGACAATGGATTGAGCTTCTATACGCGGTACGGGGATGTTTTTGTGTATGCATTAATCGCCGTTTCCTGTATATTATTGCTTGCAACGGCGCAAGGCATGTGGAAAGGGAGGTAGTCCTTATATGTTTGAGGAGATAAAGGAAGGGCTTAAGGAGGCAGAGGCGAAATTTGACGAGCTCCGGGGTTTTCTTTGACATTGACGCAAAGCAAAAGGAGCTTGCCGGCATAGAAGAAAAGACATCCGATGCCGGGCTGTGGTCTTCTCAGGCGCAGGCGCAGGCGCTTCTTAAGAGAAAGGCCCGGATTGAGTCTGAGGTGAGGTCCGTTGCCGAGGTAAGCACTCTTCTGGAGGAGGCGGGCATCATGCTTCTTCTTGCGGAGGAGGAAAAAGACATTGAAGGCTCAAGGGAGGCGGAGGATAAGCTACAAAAAGCGGTCTCGCTTATAAAATCCATGCAGGTTAAAAAGATGCTCTCCGGCCAGAACGACAGGCTGAACGCCATTATTTCAATACACCCGGGCGCGGGGGGCACGGAGGCGCAGGACTGGGCGGAGATGCTTTTAAGGATGTATTTGAGATGGGCGGAGGCCCGGTCCTACGCGGTTGAAATGGTTGATTATCAGGCTGCGGACGAGGCTGGCATAAAAAGTGCGACATTTACCGTGTCCGGGGAATACGCCTACGGATATCTTAAGGCGGAAATGGGTGTGCACAGGCTTGTAAGGATATCGCCGTACGACGCTAACAAGCGCAGGCACACGTCCTTTGCCTCTGTTTTTGTGTATCCTGAAATTGAGGACTCCATAGAGGTTGACATAAACGAGGCGGACTTGAGGATTGACACGTTCCGTTCAAGCGGCGCGGGCGGCCAGCACGTGAACAAGACCGATTCGGCCATCAGGATAACGCACATCCCGACCGGCATTGTGGTTCAATGCCAGAACGAGAGGAGCCAGCACAAAAACAGGGCAACCGCATACAAGCTCCTGCGCGCCCGGCTCTATGACCTGAAGATAAAGGAGCAGGAGAAGAAGATGCAGGAGTACCACAACGAAAAACGCGATATCGCATGGGGAAGCCAGATTCGCTCCTATGTGCTCCAGCCGTACAGGCTTGTAAAAGACCACAGGACCGGCATAGAGGCGGGCAATGTTGACGCGGTTCTTGACGGCGCAATTGATGCGTTCATAGAGGGGTATCTTTTGGGCTTAAGCGCGACGGTTTCGCAGGACGCGCGGAAAAAGCCTTAAACCCTCCAGCCCGCCGGGCCATGTAAAAGAAAAACACCTTGCCGACAATCCCCGCCGTGAATGGCGGAGAATTTTAATCTTTCAGCGCGCCATTAAAAACAGCGGGTAAATATTTTTTCAGCCGGCAAATCCTTAGGCTCCGACAAAGAAAACCACAGATGCTGCGGCAGGGCCTTAATTCAAAGATTTTGAATCTCACGGTAGTCTTAAGCTTCTTGGGCTTCGGGGCGCTCCTTTATCTTGTGGTAAACGAGGAGGAACGGGGGCTTCTTCAAGAGCGGCTTATGGCGAGCGAGCTTATGGCAAAGCCCATACTCCATACGATTTACAAGGACATGCTGGAGGAAAGGGCTGACATGCCGAGGTTCCTCATAGAGGGCCTTAAGACCATGAAGGGCGTGGAGAGGGTGCAGATAATAAGGTCAAACGGGGTTGAGGAGGCGTTTGAGGATTTGAAAACCGTTGAAGAGGTTAAAAAGGAGTTTGGCGAGGTCAATAAGCAGTGGCTTGTTGACCACAGGAACACGCTTAACAATATCGCGGACGGCATAGCAAATCCTGAGTTCAAAAGGGCCATTGAGGGCTTTAACAGGGGGTCCGCGGATGCGGTTTATTACATTGAAAAAGAGGGCGGGAGGAATCTCTTTACCTATCTTGTCCCGATAGTTGCAAGGCCGAAGTGCGCGACATGCCATGCGGACGAAGAGGCGGCAAGGGGGGTGCTTATGATATCAACCTCCCTTGAGGACATATACGGCGCAATCGCGAAGAGCAGGAACAGATGGATCGTCATCGGCATCCTCGCCATTGCGTTTATCACGATTGTGCTTGGTTTTCTCGTAAGCGCCGTTATAACAAGGCCGATTGACAGGACCGTTGAGATGCTTAAATCCATCGCGGAGGGCAGGGGGGATCTTACGACAAGGCTTCCCGCAAGCTCTGATGACGAGATAGGGAGCCTTAGCCGCTGGTTCAACAAGTTCATTGAGGGCCTGCAGCAGATGGTAAAGGACATCGCAGGCACCTCAAGGGGCGTCTCGCTTGCGTCAAAGGAGATAGAAGGCTCCTCCCTTGAGATATCAGCCGCCGTCAACAGGCAGCTTAAGGCCGTTGAGGACACGTCCGCATCCGTAAGGAAGATGGATGCGTCCGTAAAGACCGTCTCCGAGGAGGCGCGATCATTGGACAGCCACGCGAGCAATGTCAGCCGCGCCGCCCACGCAATCGTTGGGTCGGTCAACGACGTCAGGACGAACACCGAGAATCTTCTTTACGCGGTCGCGTCAATGACATCGTCAATAAACGAGATGGCGGGGTCCATAAGCCATGTGGCGTCTCTTATGGATAATCTCTTCGGCGAGACGAGGGACGTGGTATCCTCAATCATGGACATAGGCGCGAAGGTAAGGGAGATAGAGGAATACTCAAAACGGCAGGCGGAATTGGCCGAGCTTGTCCGCACCGACGCGGAGGAGCTTGGGTTAAGCTCCGTTGAAAAGACGCGGCAGGGCATAGAAAAGATAAAGCAGGACGTTGACGCCACGGAGTCGGTCGTAAACAGGCTCGGGGAAAGGTCAAGGGCGGTGGGAAAGATTCTAACCGTCATTGGCGACATTGCGGATACGACCCATATGCTTGCGCTTAACGCAACGATAATGGCCTCGCAGGCCGGCGAGCAGGGCAAGGGCTTTGCGGTCGTGGCAAGGCAGGTAAAGGACCTTGCGTTAAGGACCACGGCCTCAACCAGCGAGATAGAGGGTCTTATCCAGCAGGTGCAGTCAGAGGCGGCGGAGGCGGTAGGCTCCATGAGGAGGAGCTCCGACGGGGTCGCCGAGGGCATCAGGCTTTCAAGGCTTTCCGAGGAGGCGCTCGGGCACATACTTGAGCTTGCGCGCAGGTCCTTTGACATGGCCAAGATGATAGAGAGCGCGACGATAGACCAGTCAAAGGGCACCGTGCAGATAACAAAGGCGGCAAGGATGATTGACGGCATGGTGAATGAAATCAAGACCGCGACGGAGGACGAGGCCGCGGGGGCCTCGGAGATGCTTAAGGGCGTCTCTGATATGAAGGTCCTTATGGAGAAGGTCAAGCACTCAACGGGCATTCAGGCTGAAGGCACGCACGGGGTTTCCCGCGCCATGCTTGAGGTGGCCGTCAGGATAAAGGCCGTTGCCGGGGCCGCGTCCGACCAGATGGAGCTTTCAGGGAAGATACTTTCAGCCATTGATGTCGTGGAGAAGGCCGCAATGGACACGGCGGGGATGGTTGAAAGGCTTGAAACGACCGTTAAGGAGATGAAGAGGGAGGCACAGGGCCTTGCGGGCATTGTCTCCAACTTCAAGGCATGACAGGAGGTTAAGCGTTATGAGGGTTCATCGCATAATTTTTTATTCCCTGCTGATTGTTTTTACCGCGCAGATTCGCCGTGCCTCGGCCTCTCAAAAGGACATTGACTGGTCGAAGATTGACTCAAGGGAGATTGTGCTTTTTTATCCCGGCGTAAGCTCATGGGAGTTTTTAAACAGCGAGGACCACAGGCTCGGCGGCAGGGAGATTAGGAAGGCCGGGAAGGAGTGCAGGAAATGCCACCTCGGCAGGACCGGCGAGCTTGACATGAAGGCGGATGAAATAGCGGCCGGCACGCTTAAGATGAAGAGGTCGCAAAGGCCCTTTGAGCCGAGTCCCGTGCCGGCAAAAAAGGGCACGATGCGGCTCGCGATTAAGTCCGCGTATGACGGCGAGTTTTTCTATATAATGGCCTCATGGGAGTCAAAGGGCAGGGGCTTCGGCAAGGGGCCTGCGCCTGACATCGCGTCTGACAGGATATCTTTCCAGATCAACAGGGACGAGGCGTATTTTAAAAAATACGGCTGCTTCATCGCATGCCATGATGACTTGAACGCCATGCCGGAAACCCCCTCAAAAAAGGCAGTATCAACGAATCCCTATTTCAGCGCCCTCGGCAGGGACGATGTCAGGCTTTATGCGTTTTACGCAAAGGACGCATGGGACAAGCCGCGGCAGGCCGATATCTCAAAGAAGAAGGCAACGGGCGGCCTCATAGACCTTGTCTCCGTTGAAATTGAAGGCCGCGCGTTCAAGGCGCAAGACGGGTGGGTGCTTGAGGACAGGAGATGGGAAGAAGGCGGCGACGCAGGCGTAAGCGCAACAGGCGGCTTTTCGGGCGGGAGGTATACGGTCGTGCTGAAAAGAAGCCTTAAGGCGCAGGCCGGTCTTGACCAGGGCGTTGAGGAAGGCCAGGCAATAGCGTTTGCCGCTGCCGTGCATGAGGATAACGCGGACAAAAGAAGGCATTATGTGTCTTTCCCCTTTACCATCGGGTTCGGAGCCGATGGCGATATAAGGGCAAAGAGGATTGATATCCAGTAAATGCAAAAGAGGGGGCGGTTGCCGCGGCATGAACCTTAGAAGGCGGATATGCATTTTGTCGGCATTGATTGTCTTTAGCGTCCTTTACGCCTCACCCGCGGCGGCGTATCCTTTTTTCGCGGGCCAGATAGGAAGAAACTGCACATTCTGCCATGCTCTTTTCCCAAGGCTCAATGAAGAGGGCAGGGTCTTTCGCTCAAATGGGTTTCTTTTTGACGAGGAAGAAATGCCGCGCCCCAAAGAGGCGATGCTGCCGCCTCTTTCCATGGAGGTTGAGATTGAGGGGTTTTACAAGAAAGAAAATATCGGCGCAGATGAACCTGAGTCGGCTGATATCGTCTTGGAAGAGCTTGAGCTTATCTCAGGCGCCTCTTTCGGGCCGGGGGGCCGAGTCTCAGCCCTCGGCATCGTGCTTGTCAGCGAAGAGAACGATGAGTTCAAGGCGTCTTTGCCTAATGCCTTCATTCAGGTAAACGACATCAACGGGGCTTCAGGGGAAGGACGCCTCAACTTAAGGGCGGGCAGATTCCAAACAGGGCCGGGTCTGTTTAACGCGGCCGAGGCCGTTGTTGGCGGGGCGTATCTCGCGGACATTGCAATGGGAATAATAAGGCCCGAGGATGGCGCCGTTGAACTTAACGGGATTCTATTAACAAGCGATGCGGAATCTTTCAGGCCGACCCATAGGTATTCCTTGGGGTTTGCAAGGGGGGATGAGGATGACGGCATAAGGCTTAAGGGATATTATCTTTCGTATTCAGCGAGCTTTATGGAGAGCCTTAGCGTCGGGGCGATTTACAGGAACGGAACCTTCAGGAATGAATCCTTTAGCGGGCTCGGCGTTGCGGCAGAGCTTGACAGGGGTTTTTTTATAATGTCAATCGGGTATTTTGCGTCTTATAGCGGGGCAGGCGGCCCTGACAAGGACGATATCGTCCTTGAGGCAGTGCTTTTCCCGATGTTGAAAACAAGTCTGTTGCTGCGGTATGATGTCCTTAACATAGACGGGTCCTCCGGCGTCAGGTCCCATGCCGTTGCCGTTCGGTATGACATGCTTGACAATGCATACGCAAAGATAGAATACGCCGGCACAACGGACAGGGATAATGTTTTTTTTGACGCTGACGAGGAAAATGAGGCAAGGGTAATCCTTGCCGCGGCATTTTAGCGATCAGGCGGGCAAACGCATGGGCGAGAGGGAAGACATAGAGCTTCTGGATTCAAAGGTCGCAAGGCTTAAGGTTGAGTACGAGCAGTATTTCATGAAGGTCGCGAAGCGCGAGCCCGCGAAGCTGAGGAACGAGGTGGACAGGCTCGTGATGCAGTATTCCAACAGGGTTATAACCAACACGTCCTTGAAATTCAAGCTCAACTCCGTTGTCGCGAAATATAACGCGTACAGGCAGTATTGGACAAGGGTTTTGCGGGAGATAGACGACGGCACTTATATAAGGCGAGCCGAGGCCGGCTTCGGTGGCGGCGTTGGTGAGACTGGCCCCGGCGCCGCGGCGCCTGTTGCAAGGAGAGAGGCCCCTGCCGCGGGGCAGTCACCCGGCAACGGGTTGGACATTGACGGCATGTTTAAAAAATACATTGATGCGCGAAAGGCCTGCAATGAGCCGGTTGAAGGCCTGACAAAGGATAAATTCAAGAAGACCGTTGAGGAACAGAAAAAAAAGGTCATGGAGAAATACGACATCAAAGATGTCTCGCTTAAGGTCTACATAAAGGACGGCCACGCAAGGCTTGCCATAGGCCCCAGGGAAAAAGGCGGATAGGCGGAGTTTGACTCTATCGATAGGCTTATTGTGAAGCCGGGCAGTGGGAACTGCTTATCTTTGTTTTTCCTTAACCCTTAAGCGCGCCTCGGCGAGCTCATGGGCGTTAACGGCGTCATCGTAGCCCGGGTCTTCGGGGATGAGTTTCTTTAGCGCCTCTTCCGCGTCCTTAAGCTTATCAGTTGCGTCCTTAAGGTCTATCTCGGCGGCCGTCTCGGCGTTCTCAACAAGTATGGTAGCCTTGTTGTGCGTTATCTCCGCGTAGCCCCTTCCGATCGCGATGAGGCCGGTTTCGCCAGCGGCCTTGTAGGAGACCTCTCCCGCCTTAAGCATTATAAGGTAAGGGCTGTGGCCTGCGAGCACCCCGAACTCTCCGTCAAGGGCATGGGCCGTCATGTCAAGCACCTCTTTTGACATGAAGCGCCTGTACGGGGTTACTATTTCAAGCAGGAATTTTTCCGCCATCTTTTTGTTCCAGTATTGTTTTTTTAATCCCCCGCGACAAGCCGCGGGGCGGTTCATTGCCGTCGTTTATAATGTTGCCTTGATTCTTTCCGACTTTTCAAGCGCCTCTTCTATCGTGCCGACCATGTAGAACGCCTGCTCGGGTATTTCATCGTGCACGCCGACGGCGATCTCGCTAAAGCCCTTTATGGTGTCCTTTATGCCGACATACTTGCCCGGCGAGCCGGTAAAGGCCTCTGCCACGAAGAACGGTTGCGAGAGAAACCTCTGTATCTTTCTTGCGCGCGCCACTACAAGCTTGTCGTCCTCCGAGAGCTCGTCCATTCCGAGTATCGCGATGATGTCCTGAAGGTCCTTGTATTTTTGGAGTATCTGCTGCACCTGCCTTGCAACCCTGTAGTGCTCGTCCCCGACTATCTGCGGGTCCAGTATCCTTGACGTTGAGTCAAGCGGATCAACCGCGGGGTATATGCCGAGTTCCGCGATCTGCCTTGATAGAACCGTCGTAGCGTCAAGGTGCGCGAACGTTGTCGCGGGCGCCGGGTCCGTGAGGTCGTCCGCCGGCACGTATATGGCCTGAACCGAGGTTATTGAGCCTTTTATCGTTGAGGTGATGCGTTCCTGAAGCTCACCGACGTCAGTTGACAGAGTAGGCTGGTAACCGACGGCTGAGGGGATCCTGCCGAGGAGCGCGGAGACCTCCGAGTTCGCCTGCACGAACCTGAATATGTTGTCAATGAACAGGAGCACGTCCTGGTTCTCCTCGTCCCTGAAGTACTCGGCTACCGTCAAGGCCGTAAGCGCAACCCTTGCCCTTGCGCCCGGAGGCTCGTTCATCTGGCCGTAGACAAGGGCGGCCTTGTCAATAACGCCGCTCTCCTTCATCTCCATCCAGAGGTCATTTCCCTCCCTCGTCCTCTCTCCAACGCCTCCGAACACGGAAAACCCCCCGTGCTGCATGGCCACGTTGTTTATAAGCTCCATGATAAGGACGGTCTTGCCCACGCCCGCGCCTCCGAAAAGGCCGATCTTGCCGCCCTTCAGATACGGGGTAAGGAGGTCAACGACCTTTATGCCCGTCTCAAATACATCCATCTTCGTTGACTGCTGCTTGAAGGTCGGCGCCGGTCTGTGTATGGGGTAGTGTTTCTCGGCCTTTATCTCCCCAAGCTCGTCAACAGGCTCTCCAATGACGTTTATAATCCTGCCGAGCACGGTCTTGCCGACAGGGACGGATATGCCGTCGCCCGTGTCCCATGCCTCGCCGCCCCTTGTAAGGCCCTCTGTTACGTCCATTGCGATGCACCTTACGGTGTTTTCCCCGAGGTGCTGGGCAACCTCAACGGTTAAGTTCCATTGCTCGCCGTTAATGGCCGGGTTCGTGACCTTTACCGCGTTGTATATCTGTGGAAGCCTGCCCGGCGAGAACTCAATATCAAGCACAGGGCCTATGACCTGCGTTATTCTTCCGATGTTTTTCTCTGCCATCTAAATAAACCCTCCCTTTATCTGTCGCTATCTTAAACCTTGTTCTTTTGAAAGGCGTTCCCTTGATTTCAAAGACGATTATCAATAAGATCAGGTTTTGAGCGCCTCGGCGCCGCCTATAATCTCCATAAGCTCTTTTGTGATTGCCGCCTGCCTGAGCCTGTTGTACTTAAGCGTAAGGGAACTGATCATCTCAGAGGCGTTCTTTGACGCGGAATCCATTGCGGTCATCCTTGCCCCGTGCTCGCTCGCGGAGGACTCAAGCAGGGCTTTAAAGACCTGAACCTCAATGTATTTGGGCAACAGGCTCGCAAGCACCGCGTCCCTTGACGGCTCAAAAAACAAGTCCGCACCGGCGTCAACGGTCTTTTCAGGCTCTGTTGCCTCTGCTATGGCCGTTATCGGAAGTATCTTCTGCGCAACGGGCCTCTGGTTGAGGGCCGACTTGAACTCGCTGAATATGACATAGACGGCATTAAGCTCCCCCTTAAGGTAAAGCTCAATGGCCTCCCTTGCAATGCCGGCCGCCGCCGAATAAGAGGGCCTGCCTCCGCCGAACGGCTGCGTTTTGATGACATTAAGGCTGGTCCTTTTAAAGTGCTCTACGGCCCTTTTGCCTATCAGGTAAAGGCTAATCTCTTCGTTCTCATGTTCCCGCTTAAACCGCTCAACGCTCCTTATCAGGCTTGCGTTGTGGCCGCCGCAAAGCCCCCTGTCCGACGCTATGAATATGACGCCGGTTTTGTTGCCCTCGGTTGAGGAAAGAAGCGGGTGCGCGTCTATTGACGTCTTTGACGCGAGGGATCCCGCCAAGTCCTTAATCTTTTCCGCGTAGGGCCTCGCAAGGGTAATCTCGTCCTGCGCCCGTTTAAGCTTTGCGGCAGACACCATCTTCATCGCCTTGGTTATCTGCTGCGTGCTCTTTACGCTTTTTATCCTTCTTTTTATGTCTCTTAAGCTTGGCATTGGCCGGTCTTTAACCTTTGGTGCTTATTTTTTAGCCTCTGGGTTGAATATGCCCTTAAGCTCGTCAAGGGCCTTGTTTAGCCGGCCCTTGAGCTCGTCGTCAATGGCCTTTTTCTCCCGGATGTCCTTAAGTATGTTCGGATGCCTTGATTCAATGAAGCTGACAAGCTCTTCCTCGTATCTCTTAAGGGACTCGGTCGGATAGGCGTCCACATAGCCGTTTGTGGCGGCGTATATTGAGAGCACCTGCTTTTCAACCGGAAGCGGGGCATACTGGCCCTGTTTCAGCATTTCAACGAGGCGGCCTCCCCTTGCAAGTTGCTTCTGTGTCGTCTGGTCAAGGTCGCTGCCGAACTGGGCGAATGCCGCAAGTTCCCTGAACTGCGCGAGCTCAAGCCTTAATGTGCCGGCAATCTGCTTCATGGCCTTTATCTGGGCGCTTCCGCCAACGCGCGATACCGACAAGCCGACGTTTATGGCCGGCCTTATTCCCGAATAAAAGAGGTCTGACTCAAGGTATATCTGTCCGTCGGTTATTGATATGACGTTCGTGGGGATATACGCCGAGACGTCGCCCGCCTGAGTCTCAATGACGGGCAGGGCAGTCAAAGACCCCCCTCCGAGCTTGTCCGAAAGTTTCGCCGCCCTTTCAAGAAGCCTTGAATGGAGGTAGAACACGTCCCCGGGATACGCCTCCCTGCCCGGGGGCCTTCTCAAGAGAAGGGACAGCTGCCTGTATGCGACCGCATGCTTTGAAAGGTCGTCGTATATTATCAGGGCATGCATGCCGTTGTCCCTGAAGTATTCCCCTATGGTGCACCCCGTGTACGGGGCTATGAATTGAAGCGGGGCCGGGTTTGACGCCGTTGCGGCGACTATGACGGTATAATCCATCGCCCCGTGATGCCTGAGCCTCTCAACTATCTGCGCGACGGTTGACTGTTTTTGCCCGATGGCGACGTATATGCAGTAAACCCCCTGGCCTTTCTGGTTGATTATCGTGTCAATGGCGATGGCGGTCTTGCCCGTCTGGCGGTCTCCTATGATGAGCTCCCTCTGGCCCCTGCCGATGGGGATCATGGCGTCAATGGCCTTTATGCCCGTCTGAAGGGGTTCCTTGACGGATTTTCTGGCGACAATGCCGGGCGCCTTTATCTCAACCTTCCTCGTCTCTTTTGTCGCGAGGTCCGCGCCGTCGTCTATGGGAACGCCTATGGCGTTTATTACCCTGCCCATAAGCTCTTTTCCGACAGGCACCTCAACGATGCGGCCGGTCCTTTTTACCGTGTCGCCTTCCTTTATCCCGTAGTCTGCTCCGAGTATGGCCGCGCCGACGTTTTCCTCCTCAAGGTTCAAGACCATGCCGGCTATCCCGCCCGGGAACTCAATCAGTTCGCCCGCCATGGCCTTCTCAAGGCCGTATATCCTCGCTATGCCGTCTCCGACGGATATAACGGTGCCCACTTCCTTTACGTCAATCTCTTTTTCAAAGCCCTTTATCTGGCGTTTTATCAGTTCGCTGATTTCCTCTACCTTTATCATTTCCTTATGCCGCTCCTTCCGCTATTTTTTCCCTTAACAATTCAAGCTGCTTTTTGAGGCTCCCGTCAAGAAGGGTGTTGTCAATCCTTAACACCATGCCGCCGATTAGCGTTGTGTTCAGGCGCGCTTCAAGGATCGCCTCCTTGCCGGTTTCCTCGGAAATCTTTTTCTTAATCTCCTCAAGCACCGGGCCGGCAATCTCATGAGGGGCCTCTACCGTCACGCGGATACGGCCTGAAAGCTCATCCTCAAGCCTCTGGTAACAAGAGGTTATCTCCGGCAGGAGGCCGATGTTTCGCGTTTCAACAAGCATCGCCAAAAACCGTTCCGTGTATTTTGCGAGCGAAAGGCTTGAAGACAGCTTGTTTAAGAGATTGTTTTTTTCCTGAGCGGTGTATACCGGATTAAGAAGCACCTTGTACAGCTCCGGGGTTTTCGCGAAAACGGCGTTTGTCAGGGTTAGCTCGTCCCTGAATTTTTGCACGGCGCCTTCTTCCCTTGCGATTGATATAAGGGCCTTTGCGAACCTTCTGGCTGTTGATCTTTTCTTCATAAGGCTTAAGCTAATTGAGCCGCAGGTTTTTCAGGTTCGCCCTTATGAGGCGCTCCTGATCTTCGGGCCTTAGTTCCTTTCTGAGTATCTCTTCCGCCATCCGCGCCGCGAGAGAGGCGACCTCCCGCTGTATCTCAAGCCGCGCCCTGCCGAGTTCCTGCTCCGCGGCAAGCCGGGCCTGTTCCTTTATCTTGATTGTAGCCTGCTCGGTCTCCTTCATGAGACGCATGGATTCGGAGGCCGCCTCTCTTTTCATGGCCTCCTGTATCTCGGCCACCCGCACCTCAAGGAGTTTTAGCTTTTCCGCGTATTCAAGCGCCTTTTTATCGGCGGCGTCCTTCGCGTCCTTCGCGTCCTCAAGGGCCTTTTTTATGTCCGTGCTCTTTTTCGCGAGCACGCCCTTTATCGCCTTTTTCCATATGACCGCGATCGCGATGATAAGGACGGTAAAATTTATTGACTTCCAAAGGAATTCCTTGTTGAAGACCCCGTGGCCAGAGCCGCCCTCCGAGGCGAGGGCAAGGCCGGGGATTAAAAGGACCGTTAAAACAACCGGGAGCAACGTAGTCACATTTCTTTCAATCAGCTTTTCGGCGATGTTTTTTGACAGGGCCTTTGTCTCTGCCTTAAGAGAATCAAGGGCGTTTTGCTTGTCTTTCTGGACGGATTTTCTGGATTCCGCTATCTCCGTTCCTGCCTCTGCCCTTGCGGCGTCAAGCATGGCCTTTTCTTTTTCCGCCCACGTTGCCTTAAGCCGCTTTATCTCCTCGTGTCCCTTGGCCGCCGCGTCCCTTATCTTCCTGTCATACTCGGCCAGGCCGTCCGAGATATCCTTCTCAATGTCCGATGCCTTTTTAAGAGCCCCTGTGGTCTTCTCCTCCCGCTCCTTCATGACCTTTAGAAGCGGCTTGAAAAGGAACTGCTGCATGATTATAAAAAGGACGATGTAGCCAATAATCTGATATAGGGCTGAAATATCCGCTGTCGGCATTTTTTGATGGTCCCGTGTTTCGTTGTAAGGGTGACTGAATCTGCCTAAACTTAAACAGAGTATTGCTATCACAGGCAATGCTTGGATGTCAAGTTTTTTATGGGGTTATGCGGCCTTTAAAATCAGGGGTATGCGGTTTTACGCGGCGCGTCTTGTCCGCGGCTTGTTGGGTGTTCCTCGCGGCCAAGTCAGGGGGCCGTTTTTTTAAATGCAGCGGAGGCCGCATATGGCCGGAACGCGTGGAATATTCCTGCTATGCGGCCACTGCCGCCGATGCACTCGCAAAAAAAAGCCCCCGGCTTTGAAAGCACGCTATTTAGACATCTTCTTTGACATCATGTCTTCATGCTGCTTTACGATGTCGTCCATCTTCTTCATCATCTCATCAAGCCTTTTTTTCTGTTCTTCAGTGGGCGTATGAGCGAGATTTTTTATCATGCCCATGGTCTCTTTTATCATGCCGGCCATGTCCTTGAACATGGACATGTGCATCTGGCGCATCATCATATTGTCATGCTTCTGCATGTCCTTTGTCGTTGTCTGCTCCGTGGCGTCTTTCTTGGTGTCTGCGGCCGCGGTGTCCGATGCGATTGCGGGCTGCGCGAGCAACATCAGCGCGATGATTGCGCCTCCGAGATACGGCTTAATCTTCATGATGAAACCTCCTTGTTTGTTTTTTTTCAAAAAAATAGTAGCGGATGTCACTAAGTATAGCAGGGTTTTGGCGTTTGTCTAAAAAGATCCGTTAAGCAGTCTTGTGAGCGTTTATCTCCCTTATCTTCCACAGGGCGAATATCGCCGGCAAAACAAGGAGTTCAAGGAACGCGGATGTTAACATGCCCCCGACCATGGGCGCCGCGATCCGCTTCATCACATCGGCGCCTGTGCCCGTTGCCCACATTATCGGAAGAAGCCCGGCGATGATTGCCGTAACTGTCATGAGTTTGGGGCGCACCCTCAGGACGGTCCCTTCTATTATCGCGTGGTAGAGGTCTTCCTCGGATTTCATTTTGCCCGCGTCTTTTCTATCCCTGTAGGCGTTGTTAAGGTAGATGAGCATCACTATCCCGGTCTCCGCGTCAAGCCCGGCAAGGGCAAGGAAGCCCACGGCGACCCCGATGCTAAGGTTGTAGCCAAGCAAATACAGCAGCCACGCGGCCCCTATGAGCGAGAACGGTATGGCGAGCAGTATTATGAGGCTCTCCTTTATGCTTTTAAAGTTAAGATAAAGAAGCAGGAATATTATGCCGAGCGTAAGCGGTATTATCACCTTAAGCCTCTCGTACGCCCTCTCCATGTACTCGTACTGCCCGCTCCACGAGGCATAGTATCCGGGGGGGAATTGCACGTTGTTTTTAACGGCCTCTTTTGCCTCTTTTACGAAACCCCCGATGTCCCGGCCCCTCACGTCAACATAGACCCATGTCGTAAGGAGCGCGTTTTCGGTCCTTATCCCGGGCGGCCCGGTATTTATCTCAATGGCGGCGACCTGCTCAAGCGGTATGTGAGAGCCGGACATGGTGGGGATTAAGACCCTGCCCAACTTTTGAATGTCGTCCCTTAACTCCCTTTTGTACCTTACATTAATCGGGTATCTCTCAAGGCCCTCAACGGTCGTGGAGATGTTTTCCCCTCCAATGGCGGTCATTATGACCTGCTGGATGTCCTCTACCTTAAGCCCATACCTTGCCGCCTCCTCCCTTTGTATCCTTATGTCAAGGTAATAGCCGCCCGACACCCTTTCGGCGTAGACGCTGCCCGCGCCTTTTACGCCCTTTACGGCTCCCTCAACTTGAAGCGCGATCCGTTCAATCTCATTGAGGTCGCTTCCAAAGACCTTTATCCCGACAGGGGTGCGTATGCCCGTTGAAAGCATGTCAATCCTTGCCTTGATCGGCATTGTCCATGCGTTCGTGACGCCGGGCATGTTCAGCGCCTCGTCCATTTCCGCGATAAGGCCTTCCGAGGTTACGCCGGGCCTCCACTGGTCCTTTGGCCTCAGGTTTATTATGGTCTCAAACATTTCAAACGGGGCGGGGTCTGTCGCGCTCAGGGCGCGGCCCGCCTTCCCGAAAACGCTTTCAACCTCAGGGAAGTTTTTTATGATCCTGTCCTGAGTCTGGAGTATCTCGGCCGCCTTCGTCGGAGAGATGCCGGGCAGGGTTACCGGCATGTAAAGGATTGTCCCTTCGTCAAGCGCGGGCATGAACTCAGAGCCGAGTTTCTTAAGCGGATAGGCGGATGTGGCAAGGGCGGCGACGGCAAGGGCTATCGTAAGCCACTTGTGTTTCAACACCTTGTCTATCGCGGGTCTGTATATCCATATAAGGGCCCTTGAAATGGGATTTTTGTGCTCCGGTATGATGCGCCCCTTTATAAAAAGCCCCATGAGCACCGGCACGAGCGTGATTGAAAGAAGCGCGGCCGCGGCCATTGAGAACGTCTTTGTGTATGCAAGGGGTTTAAAGAGGCGGCCTTCCTGCGCCTCAAGCGTGAATATGGGCATGAACGATACGGTTATTATAAGGAGGGAAAAGAAAAGGGCGGGCCCGACCTCCTTTGCCGCGTCCGTGATTATGAGCCAATGCTCTTTTTTTCCGCCGTCTTTTTCAATGTGCTTGTGCGCGTTCTCTATCATCACGATCGCGCCGTCTATCATCGCCCCTATCGCTATGGCGATGCCGCCGAGGCTCATTATGTTGGCGTTTATGCCCATAAAGCGCATCGCGATAAACGATATGAGTATGCCTGCCGGAAGCATTATTATCGCCACAAGAGCGCTTCTTAGGTGCAGAAGGAATACGATGCATACGATTGAGACCACGACGGATTCCTCTATAAGCTTCTCCTTAAGGGTGTCTATGGCCCTGTATATAAGCCCGCTCCTGTCGTAGACCGGCCTGATGCTGACGCCTTCGGGAAGCCCCGCCGAGATCTCGCTTATCTTCTCTTTCACCCCCTTGACAACCTGAAGGGCGTTTTCCCCGAACCTCATTACGACGATGCCGCCGACCGCCTCGCCTTCTCCGTTAAGTTCAGAGACCCCCCTTCTTTCGTCCGGCCCGAGTTCAACCCTGGCGATGTCCTTTATCCTTATCGGCGTGCCGGTTGAGTCAGTCTTGAGCACTAAGTTTTCAATGTCGGATATGCCTTTTAAATAGCCAAGCCCCCTAACCATGTATTCCCGCTCGGCCAGCTCAATGATCCTTCCCCCGACGTCGCGGTTGCCCATCTCAACCGACCTCACGACCTCGTCTAAGGATACGCCGTAGCCTATAAGCCTGTTCGGGTCAATGTTTATCTGATACTGTTTTACGAAGCCCCCGATGGACGCGACCTCCGCGACCCCGGGCACCTTTGTAAGCTGGTATCTTATGAACCAGTCCTGAATGCCCCG
>JBBTGV010000089.1:0-10400 GCA_038041305.1 Deltaproteobacteria bacterium
CATGGCTACCGACATCTCGTAGCCTTCCAGCCGCATCATCTCAATGAGTATCGCAAGCTGGAGCTCGCCCCTGCCCATGACCTTAAAAGCGTCCGCCCTTTCAAAATCAACACTGATTGATACATTATGGAGAAGTTCTTTTTCAAGCCTTTCACGGAGGTTTCTTGAGGTAACGTATTTGCCGTCCCTGCCGGAAAAAGGAGACGAGTTTGGAGAAAACACCATTGATATCGTAGGCTCGTCCACCTTAATCCTCGGAAGCGCCTTCGGCGCGTCAAAATCCGTTATCGTATCCCCTATATTTATTTCCTCAATGCCTGAAATAGCCACAATGTCCCCGGCAAAGGCCTGTTTGACCTCAACCCTTTCAAGCCCCTTGAACGCATAAATGAGAGTCGCCTTTGATTTAATGATCCTGCCCTCGGAGATTGCAACGGAAACCGGCGAGCCGGACCTCAGGCTTCCGGAGAAGATCCTCCCGATTGCAAGCCTGCCGACATACTCGCTGTAGTCAATGTTCGTTACGAGCACCTGCAGTATCGGGCCCGCGTCGCCCGGGGGGGGCACCGTGTTTATTATAAGGTCAAAAAGGGGTTTTAGGTTTGCCGCGTTCCCGGCGTCCTCGGGGTTGAGCACGGCCATGCCTTTTTTAGCGTTCGTATAAACAACCGGAAAATCAAGCTGGGCCTCGTCCGCGTCAAGGTCAATAAAGAGGTCATAGACCTCGTTTAAAACCTCTTTTATCCTCGCGTCCGGCCTGTCAATCTTGTTTATAACGAGTATGGGCGGGAGCTTAAGCTCAAGGGCCTTTTTCAGCACGAAACGGGTCTGCGGAAGCGGCCCCTCGGACGCATCCACGAGGAGAAGCACCCCGTCAACCATCTTTAATGTCCTTTCAACCTCCCCCCCGAAGTCCGCGTGGCCGGGGGTGTCAACGATGTTTATCTTTATGCCCTGATACTCAATTGAGGCGTTTTTCGCCATAATGGTAATGCCGCGCTCCCTCTCAAGGTCAATTGAGTCCATGACCCGTTCCTCAACCTCCTCGTTTGAGCGGAAGATGCCGGACTGCCTAAGCATTGCGTCCACGAGTGTTGTTTTCCCGTGGTCAACATGCGCAATTATCGCGATATTTCTTATGCCCTTGTTTTCCATATCTTTCAGTTGTCCCGCTCCTTAAAGGAATTATAAAAAAACACAATCTTTAAGTATACATTAACGCGCCTGTAAAGTAAAGGATGCAATGAACATAGCCGGGTCCTGCTCAGGGGCGTCGTAATAAGCCCCTGTGATATGGATTAAAAAGGCTTTGGTTGACAAGGCAGCGTCTATTCTGTTAAGTTAAATGATGGATAAGTCTGCTCATGGATTGAGGAAATGGAAGACCATAACAAGGGAAAGATACTTATAGTTGACGACGACGGATTTTTCAGGACACTTTGCTCGGATATCCTGTCCGCGAAAGGGTATTCGGTCAAGACCGCGTCATCCGGGCTTGAGGCGACAAAGATAATTGAAAAAGAGCCCATGGACATTGTGATAACAGACCTCGTAATGCCCGACATCGGGGGCATTGAGGTATTGCACAGGACGAAGCAGCACAACATACTTACGGACGTGGTCGTAATAACAGGGTTCGGTTCAATTGAGTCCGCGATTGAGGCGTTAAAGAGCGGCGCGTCTGATTACATAAGAAAGCCGCTTAACGAAGACGAGCTCCTCCATACGGTTCAGGCATGCATGGAGAAGAAAAACCTGCTTGAGGAAAATCAGGAGATGAGGCAGTCCTTGAGGCTTTTTGAGGTAAGCCGGGCGGTCTCCGGGACCATTGACATAAACAAGCTCTACAACATCACCATTGACGCGCTTTTTCAGATAATAAACGCCGAGTCCGGGATAATGGTGTTTTTTGAGGAAGAAGGAAAGAAGTTTGAGATAAAGGCAATAAGGCATTTGGGGCTGAACGCGGGGGAGCGGATTGTGGGGGTCTTTAAGGAGAATCTTGACGGTTTTTTAAAGGGCCTTAAGGAGACCACGATCTTGCTTCCTATGGAAATAAGAAAAGGCGACAGGGAATCGGTGCGGCAGTATAATTCGTTTTTGCTCGCCCCCATGCTAAGGGGCGGCGACACGATAGGCTTTGCGCTTTTTTTAAGCAGGCACGGGGCCGACGCCTACGCGCACAAGGACATAAAGAATGCGGCCTTTGTCGCCGAGCACGCGTCCCTTGCGTTTGAAAACGCGTACAGGTACGCGGAGGCAAAGGAGATGGCCTTTATAGACAGCCTCACGAACCTGTATAACAGCAAATACCTTGAGATGGCCCTTGACAAGGAGATAAAAAGGGCGGACAGGATGATGACCCCCGTAACGCTTCTTTTCCTTGACCTTGACAACTTTAAGCTCATAAACGACCAGAACGACCATCTTGTCGGCAGCAAGGTGCTCGTTGAGGTGGGCAAGATTATACTTAAGTGCGTAAGGGAGGTTGACACCGTCGTCAGATACGGCGGCGATGAGTTTGTCGTCGTCTTAAGCGACGCCGCGCACGAGGTTGCATTCAGGGTCGCCGAGAGGATAAGGTCCGCGATTGAGAGGCACGGCTTTTTAACCGACGAGGGCCTTAACATAAAGGCCACGGCGTCAATAGGCATTGCAACGTATCCTATCCACACGAGAGAGAAGAGGGAGCTTTTAAAAATAGCGGACAAGGCCATGTACAGGGCAAAGGACATATCAAGGAACTGCGTCTACGCCGCACCCCTGCCTGAGGGCGCCCCCGCCGCCCAGCAAAAGCCGCGTGGAAGGGTTTTATAAGGCGGGGCGCAAGGCGGTTGAGCAAGGCAAAGGCATTTTTGAACGGGACGCCCGGCGAATTTCCGCATGGGCAGGACGACCCGTATAAAAAAAGAAAACACCTTTCCCAAATCCCGGCCGTTTATGGCGGGCAAATATGAATGATATAACACTACCATCAAAATTCTCCGTCATTTCCGGCGGATAATTTTAATTTTTATGTACAGCGCCGCGGAAAATAACGAAAAATTTCACACTGTCTGCGTCAATGAGTGCAAAGGGATTTGTTGCGACCCGTGGTGGGGCTTTATATCGTACGGCGTTGTAAAGAATAACGGGCTTGGCGGCATTAAGGACTTTAAGGCAGGGCTTGTATCGGGCATAAAGGCAAGGGCGAAAAGGATTTTGGACGCCTATGTAACCAAAGAGGCTGTCCCAAGGCGGCTTTTTACATCGCCCGAAAGGTTCAGCCTCGGCATTACCGGCATTTCAATTGACAACGCGACGATTACGGCAAGCCTGCTTTTGGGTCTTGCCTTCAGATGCGCGTTTTTTTCAAAGAAGGACTTGTGTTCAATACATCCCATGAGGACAGACGGCCTTGAGATAAGGCCCGCCCAGTGCGGCTCAACGGGCGCCCTTGAGCTTAAGCCCTCGGACCTGGGTTTCTGCAGGATTGTTTACGCGGCAGTCGCAGGCAATGACATAAGCGAGGCCATATCAGCGGAAAAAGAGGCGATTAGCAGATTCTATGCCGGGGGGTTTGCCCTGCCTGAGGACGCGGCAGAAGGTATTATTGAGAACATGAGGCAATATTGCGGGAAAAACGCGCCCGCGCTCGCCGGGCTTGCGGTGTCTGCGGCAACAGGGGCGCAGCCAAAAAACAGCCCGTGCGTCTGCGGCAGCGGACTTAAATACAAAAGGTGCCACGGCAGGCAGGAAGCTTAGCATTTTAATTGCACGGGGGCCGGGAATGAAAAAAGACTTGTTGATAAGGACTCTTGTTTTGATTGCGGTTGGCCTCTCGCTTTTTTCCTGCTCAGGGAAATCAAGGGAGGGAAAGGAAATCGCAAAGGTAAACGACGCCGCGATACTTTTAAGCGAATTCCAGAAAGAGGTCGCGATCGCGGCAGAGAGAAACCCGGCCATTGCCGTTACCGAAGGGAACTTGCGCAATATCCTTGATACGATGATAGAGAGAAGGCTTATGATTGAGGAGGCCCAAAAAAAAGGGCTTTCAGAGGATAAAAGGTTTCTTGATACCATAAAGACATACTGGGAGCAGACCCTTATAAGGGAGCTTATTGACGCAAAGACAAGGGAGTGGGAAAAAACGCTCTTCGTATCCGATGACGAGATCAAGGCGCAGTACGAGAGGATGAGGCACAGGCTTAGGATAAAGTATGTAAGGGTTGAACAAGAGGACGCCGTTCACGAGGCGCAGGAGCGGCTTAGATCCGGCAACAGGCACGAACAAGAAGAGGAATCGCAGATCCTGGTTGAAAATATCGGGGGCGAAAGCCCGCTAAGCAAGGCATTTGACATGGCCCAGGGCGAGGTAAGGGCGTTTGAGGAAAACGGCAGGTTCATGGTCGTAAGGGTCGTAAGCAAGGAGGAGCAGAAGTTAGAGCCTCTTAACGAGGCCTACGGCCGGATAAAGCAGACTCTCCTTGAGGGCAAAAGGCAGAAGGCCGTTGCAGAATGGCTGGATGAAACAAAGGCAAAGGCTAAGATACGGGTGGATGAAAATATCCTAAAAGGCATCGCAAAGGTTAGAGATGAAAAATAAGGGTAATGTCAAAAGGGGCAGGTTCTACATAAAAAAAGACTTTCAGAGGGATTTTGTGATTAAATTCCTGCTCCTTATCGTCGTTGAATCCCTCCTCGCGATAGCGCTCTTCCTGTATCTTTCCAAAGGCACTATAACAACAGGGTATTACGGCTCAGAGCTTGTGGTTGAAAAGACCGGCCGGTTTTTCATGCCCACCATTCTTCTTATAAACCTTGGCGCAATCGCCGCGACGGCGGTGCTCGGCTCCGTGCTCCTCATTATACTGTCCCACAGGATAGCAGGACCGCTCTACAGGTTTGAAAAGACCTTTGAGGAGGTTGGAAAGGGCGACACCACAGTAAGGTTTAACCTGCGCTCAGGAGACCAGTTAAGCTCGGTTGCGGAGAAGATAAATGAATTCAACACCATACTTGAATCCCGCGTGACAGGGATACAGAGGGAGACAAATGGCCTTACGGACTCCCTCAATGAGCTAAGCGAGCAGGTATTAAGGGATGACCCTGACATGGATATCGTAAAAAAGCTTGCAGAGGACGCGCAATGCAGGGTTGGCAACCTTAAAAGAGAGGTAGATTACTTTAAGACAAAAGAAAGCAGGGACGGGGCTTAAGAAGTCGTACCAAGACTTATCGTGTTTTTGTCAAGCATAAATAACAAAGGCCCCATGGTCGTATAGTCAAAAAAAGACGCATTATCCCCGCCTCCGGAAGGTCAAGTTGCGCTCTAAAACATTCAAGCAATCCTTTTTTAAAATCTTATTAATATCCCTGTTTTTTCTCTTTCACAATTATACAGGCCTTTGGGCAGAACACCAGTTTCAGAAGACGCTTGAGACAAGGTATTCTACCATACAATATTCAAAGGAAGCGCAGATCCTTGATTTCGGAAAAAAAATACGCAGAGATCAGCAGGCGTTTTACCCCACCCCTGAAAAAGACCGGGCAGTGGTCTCATTGAAGGACAATGTGGACGATATAGTTGACAGGGTTAAGAGGCTCCTTGACATTAATCCAAAGGACTTTCGCTTTACGATATATATTTTTAATTCATACGCCGGGCTGGAAAACGCATACCTTGAGCACGGCATGCTCGGGGTTGCCCCGATTGCCTTTTATTCCCACAATTCAAGGGCAATATACCTTACGATTGAGAGGCTTAACCCCGGCGTATTTGCCCACGAGGTCGCGCACGCCCTGATAAACGTCTATTTCGCGGTGCCCCCGCCCGCCGACATGCAGGAGGTGCTTGCGCAGTATGTGGATAGGAACCTTTGGGACGAGTGACGAGCAGTATTTTTATTTTAAGCCCTTTCAGCCGAAAGGTGACAAAAGTCACTGCGTTTAAAAACCCCCTCTGATATTATGCCTTCTGTTTAATGCTTGATTTTTTCCAAATGACGGGGTATACTTAGGGCGCTTAATGCCAGTTTTAAACACCGTTAAATAAACCGAGGAGGTATATATAGATGAAAGGAAAACTGTTTGGAGGGGTGTTGGTTGCGGCATTGGTAGCGGCAGGCGCGGCTGTCCCTGTGTACGCGGCATCGCCGACGCAGGACCAGAGGGTCGCGATGGTAAATCTTGAGGCTGCAAAGGGGAGTTTTCTTGCAAGCCAGAGGCTGCAGGCATTAAAGGACAACAGGATTGACCTTGCCAGCATAAAGGCGGACACGCCTGCCTCAAACTGGTTTACAAGGGTTAAGTCCAGCGAAGTAAACATGGTTACAAACAGGTTTGAGGGCAAGAGACAGGCTGAAATCAACGCGAACGGAAAGACGTTCTACGGCACGGGAGATGGCGCCGCCGCGGCCATTGCCAACAATCCCTCAATATGCAACGCAAAAGACCCGCTTACCGGAGAGACGGTTAATAAGTCCGAGGCGGTTATCTTTGCCAACGCATCAGGCAAGGTCTATTACTTCAAGTCAGAGCATACGTTTAAGGGGCTTTTAAGCCTTGCAACACCTGACACCGTATATGGCTATACGGCGGTGCAGAGGTAATTTTTCAAGAGGGCGGCATTTATTTAAACCCCCCGGGACATGTCCCGGGGGGTTTTTTGTTGCAAGCACGCTGTGTTTAAAAGGATTTTTTGCAGCTTATGTTGCCCTTGATATTTTGAAATCCCTTTTGGCCGAAATATCAGCATCGCTTATTGAGGCCGTATGTTAAAAGTTCTCGGCGCGCCTTTTTACGAAAAGGCGCGCGGTTTTTTGCCTGTTTTTTTACGAAAAAGTAAGTCTTGATTGATTCGGGTGATTGTGTATAATCCATTGACTAATAAAGGAGCGTGCAATTTTCCATGGAGGTACATCTCTAAATGAAATTCATGCAAAAACTTGTGCTTGAGCCGCAGATTGCCTATTTTTCAATGGAAATTGGGTTCAGGAACGACATACCGACATACTCAGGCGGCCTCGGGGTTTTGGCGGGCGATACCATAAAGAGCGCGGCTGACCTGAACCTGCCGGTGGTGGCGGTTACTCTTATCCACAGGAAGGGATATTTCAGGCAGGAGATAAGCCCTGACGGAAAACAGACCGAGCACCCGGAGGACTGGAACCCGGAGGACCACATGACGCTTCTGCCGTATAAGGTTTATTTAAGGATTGAGAGGAGGGAGGTTGCTGTCGGCGCATGGGTTTACAACATGTCAAACCCGGTAAGCGACTGGAGCATCCCCATATTCTTCCTTGACACGGATCTTCCCGAGAATACCCCTGAGGACAGGCAGATAACACATTATCTTTACGGGGGAGACGACCGGTACAGGTTTAAGCAGGAGGTCGTGCTCGGCATGGGCGGGGTGTTGATGCTCAGGGCAATCGGCGTCGGGGTTAAAAAATATCATATGAACGAAGGACATGCGAGCCTTCTAACCCTTGAGCTTTTGTTAAGGTATAAAAAAGACATAGAATCCGTGTGGGACGAGCGGCAGGTATGGGACATTGAAAGGGTCAAGGAGTGGTGCGTCTTCACCACGCACACGCCCGTTGAGGCGGGCCACGACAAGTTTTCATACGACCTCGTAAAGGATGTCGTCGGGGAGGTGATACCGTTTGACGTGCTTAAGGACCTTGCGGGAAAAGACAAGCTTAATCTCACCTTCCTCGCGATGAACCTAAGCAACTACATAAACGGGGTGGCGAAAAAGCACAGCGAGGTGTCAAAGATGCTTTTTCCGGGGTATAAGATTCAGGCTATAACGAACGGGGTCCACTCCTTCACGTGGACATGCCCTTCAATGGGCAGGCTCTTTGACAAATACCTGCCCGGATGGGCGAACGAGCCGGAGGTCTTCGTGAGGATCGGCAAGATCCCGGACGAGGAATTGTGGGAAGCGCACATGGAGGCAAAAAAGGCCCTGATTGATCATGTAAATAAGACTACCGGCGCTGAGATGGACTATAATATCCTTACAATAGGATTTGCAAGGCGCGCTACGGCATACAAGAGGGCGAACCTTCTTTTCAGGGACATAGAGCGGCTTAAAAAAATCGGCTCAGGAAAGCTCCAGATAATCTACGCGGGAAAGGCCCATCCAAAGGATCTGGACGGAAAAAGAAATATTGAGGAGATATTCAGGAGAAAACAGGAGCTTAAGGACAATATAAAGCTCGTGTATCTGCCGAATTACAACATGGAGCTTGCGCTGAGGCTCGTCTCAGGCGTTGACGTGTGGCTCAATACGCCGATGAGGCCGAGGGAGGCGTCCGGCACATCGGGCATGAAGGCGGCGCACAACGGGGTGATGAATTTTTCCGTGCTTGACGGCTGGTGGATTGAAGGACACATTGAGGGCTACACGGGCTGGTCAATAGGCCCAAACCCGACAGAGTCAACCCTTACCGAGTCAACGGACGAGCTTGACGCCGAGGACCTTTACTACAAGCTTGAGCACGAAGTCATGTCCACATATTACAACCACCGCCACCTGTGGATAAGGATGATGCAGAACGCCATAGGCAAAAACGCCTACTACTTCAACTCCCACAGGATGATGAGGAGGTATGTGACGGACGCGTATATAAGGTAGGGGTTTTGGGGGATGCTGAAAAAGCCCCGTATACTGAACCCGCAAAAATCAGATATGGATAAAAATGTCTACATACTTGGCGCAGGATTTTCAAAAGGATTAGGGCTTCCATTGCAGGACGAGTTGCTATTGTTCGCTAAAACAGTTTTTTTCAAGGACAATGATAAATTTGAGCATTTTAAAAGTGTTTTTACGTATCAAGATAAGCTCTCCAAAATGCGTAAATACCTAAATTATCCGCTCTGGAATCTGGAACAGCTTTTTAATCTGGTGGAAATGAATAATTTTTACTCAAAAGAAGGTGAATTATCAGAAATCAAAAAGAATTTCATACAATTAATTGTAGACACTATCTTAGAATGCACTCCCGATCCATTTGATACTGACACATCCCTTGCCAAAAATAAATTAAACCTAAAATACACTGACAGATCCCTTGCCAAATTTGAATTAAACCCAAAATACAATGATTATCTAAATTTTTTAAACATGTTTATTGAAGAAAACGAGAACAGTGGAATTAAGCTCCATAACGACACTATAATTAGCTTTAATTACGATCTGGTAATAGAAACCGTTGCATGTGTTTTTAATTTGAAAAAACTTAAAGAAAAAAAAGACCTTGCAAATTCTGGCATTAAATTAAATTGCACCTTTGGAAAAAACAACATCAAGATAACGGATTTGAAAGAAACTTTTGGTAATAAATATAGTAAAAAAGATTTTCCTCCATACGCAGATATCTCACCATTTGCTCTTGATAACAGCCCTGATAGAGCAATCAAACTAATTAAATTGCATGGTTCTATAAATTGGAAAACTGACGATGGAGAGATTTTTATTGTCCCGCCCACCTGGAATAAATCAGATGCCGAGATAAAAAAATTATGGGAAATAGCTTATGAAGAGCTTAAGCAGGCAAAAAGAATTATTGTCATAGGTTATTCCTTTCCTGAAACCGACATATATGTAAAAAGTCTTTTAGCGCTCGCAGTGAACGAAAATAAAATTTTACAGAACATATATTTTATAAATCCTGATAAAGATAATGCAAGAAGAAGCAGTCTGTCCCTATTGGATAAAAACTTTGAAAGATATTGTGAATATAAGGAATGGTCTTTTCAAGATTTTGTTCAAAAAAACGAAGGTACAGATTTTATAAAAGAAAAACTCGGTCGTAAAGTACTCATATAAAATACTAATAGGGACAGCGACTATTTTTTCTCGGCCTGCCCCATGGCAAAGCCCTCATTCTTCTCCCAAGCAAGTTTTCCAGCCTGCACACAAAAGCTTCATCACCGCATGGCCGTCCGCGCCCACGTCAAAGGGCGGGTCAATGTAGATGAGCTTTAGCCCCCTTGCTTTTCAATCTCCTCGCGTAGAGGCCCGTTCTTAAGGGATGAGAGGATGAGCTTGTTGTCGCCCCAAATTAGCTTGTTCGTCCAGCCCTTGAGTTGGCGGCCCCTGGAGTCGGTGGCAAACAGGCCCATTTGTAGTGCCGTCTCTTCTGGCTTCTCGGCCCTCGGCTCGTCCACCTGCTCAATCACCTGAAACGGCGGACTATGTTGCAGACCTCTCCTGTCTTGCCGTTCCAGACAAACTCCACCTCGCGCTTTTCCCCGAAGAGCAGAAAGCGGAATTTGTCCGGCAGAGGCTTGTCTGCCTCAACATAGCGAACTATCTCTTGTTTTTCTTGGTCGGTCAATCGCGGCATGGCTATCAAACAATACAATTTTTCAGCAAAATTTGCAACTACGGACTGCGGGATGGAAAAGGA
>JBBTGV010000090.1:0-3354 GCA_038041305.1 Deltaproteobacteria bacterium
CCTAAGAGATTCTCACCATGCAAAGGAGTCATTAAGAAAATCAATGCGCCATTAGGCGCATTTGTCATTTCGGGCCTTGCGGGTCCGAATGGCCGACCTAAAAAGGAAACCGTAAACAAAAAAGCCCGAATACGGCATTTATTATGATACAATATGTTCGCCACAAAGCCGTTGGGACAAAGGAGATTAAGGCTTTCGCGCATTGAAACGCGGCGGTCGGCCGAACGTCCTAAATTTTTCCAAGAAATGAATCTGAATCCCCTGCCATTGGGCATCATGCGGCATGGTTTCTTTTAAGCGTCTTTAAACAGATACGCCGTTTAAACCGGCCCCGCAAGCACCGCAAGTTAATGGGACGGCAATTCATATAATCAAGCACAGGCGATATCTCGCTACTCGTATCTTCCGGAGGACCCCTTGTCCACACTGCTGTCGTTCTTAATAATAACCCTCATCGTAGGCATCTATCTCCTCAGGGGCAGAAAGATGTCAAACAAGGCCAAAGAGAAGCTCGCCGCCGCAAGGGAGCGCAGTTTTCACGAGCCGGTCTCGCTCCATCCGTACATAGACCCGGCCAAGTGCATCGGCAGCGGCGCGTGCGTAAAGGCCTGCCCGGAAAAGGACATCATCGGGATCATCGGCGGCAAGGGGGGCCTCATTAACGCCTCCCACTGCGTCGGCCACGGCGCGTGCGCGGCCGCGTGTCCAGTGGGCGCGATAACGCTGGTATTCGGCACGGAGACGCGCGGGGTGGACATACCTTGCGTGACGCCCAACTTTGAGACGAACATAAAGGGCATATTCATCGTCGGAGAGCTCGGCGGCATGGGCCTCATAAAAAACGCCATCACTCAGGGCAGGCAGGCGGCGGATTACATATCCTGCATGCTAAGGGGAGAGGCCGCGCCGGCCGGGGCCCTTGATCTGGTAGTCGTGGGCGCAGGCCCCGCGGGATTGGGCGCCTCGCTCGCGGCCCTCAAGGCCCGGCTCAAATTCGTCACCATAGAGCAGGGCGGCACGGGCGGCACGGTGCTTAATTATCCGAGGAGAAAAATAGTGATGACATCGCCGGTGGAACTGCCGCTGCACGGAAATGTCCGGCTCAGGGAGACGAGCAAGGAGGCCCTTCTTGAGCTTTGGGCCTCCGTAATAAAAAAAACCGGACTTAAGATAAATACGCTTGAAAAGATGACGGGGTTGAAGCAGGAGGAGTCCGGGCTGTTCAGGGTCGTCACCCCCAAGGCCGAGTACCTGACGAGGACGGTGGTTCTTGCCGTCGGCAGGCGCGGCGCGCCGAGAAGGCTCGGCGTGCCGGGAGAAGACCTGCCGAAGGTCGCTTACGGCATGCTTGACCCGGAACAGCACTGCAAAGAGCATGTCCTTGTCGTTGGCGGCGGGGACAGCGCCGTGGAGGCCGCGCTGGCCATATCATGCAAGAACGACAACCGCGTAACGCTGTCCTACAGGGGCGCGGCGCTTAGCAGGATAAAGCCGCAGAACAGGAAACGCCTTGACGAGGCGCTTTCCAAGGGCGCGCTCAGCGTAATCTACGACTCAAACGTAAAGGAGATAGGCGCAAGGGAAGTGCATCTCTCGGTGGGTGAGGCGGTCAAGAAGATACCCAACGATTTCGTCTACATCTTCGCCGGAGGAGAACTTCCAAACGAGTTACTCAGATCCATCGGCATCAGGATTGAAAAAAAATTCGGCACGGCATAGGGGCGATCTGCGTGGCAACGGAAGGGCGGCCCCTGCGCCTCAAAACCTGTATGCCGTGCGCGTAAAGAGGCTGTTCGTGCAATATTCGCTCCCGCAGTCTCCGTTATAGGCGAGCGAGAGGCTCCATTTCTTGGAGATATAGTAATTACCGGTCAGGCCGTACGCAAGAACGGAATCCGCATCGGACTGGCTGTAAGAATGGTGCGTGTACGAGGCGGACATTGCCGCGTCTATCTTGTCCATGAATTGCCGGGAAAAATCCGCCGAATAAGTCGCATACCTCGTGCCGAACCCGTCGTTTAAGAATGCGCTTATGTCCGCGTTAACGCCGCTTCCGGCCATGTTGTCCAGGTTAACGCCGGCCTTGTAGTTCATCGCCTTTTTATCCTCCTCCGCGATGGACTCAAAGTCCCGGGTCTGGCGCTCCACCCTCGCGTAGACGTTGTACTTTTCCCTGAAGCGGTAGTTGCCGCTCAGATAGAACGACTCCTGCCTGCCGGTGTCCACCTGATCGTCCATGGACTCCCAGAGCTGATAGGCGCGGAACTGGTTGTAGCCGGCAATGATGCCTTTTTTTGCGTCCGGCCTGTAGGAAAGTTCAAATATCCCGCTTGTAAGGCCAGGGGCCATCGTCTCCTGATTTATGTCAATCGTAACCGAGCCGAACGCGAGGACCCCGCCGCCCGGCTGATAGATTGTCTGGCCGTATACATACTGCCTGTCCGTTCCCCCCTTGAAGCCGTTTTGCGTGAACGCGAGACTGGAGTTGAGATTATCCTTTTTCACGAATACGTAAGCGCCGGCCGAGGTATAGTCGGCCGTGAACATCTCCGCATAGGTGTCGGGCTTAAAGCCGCCGAAGACCCCTATGCCGTACCCGCGCTTCTGCGCTACCACATTGACGCCGTCTACGCGCTCAACCGAAAGCTCCTTCGGCCACAGCCTCCCGGCCGCAAGATACCAGACCTCGCCGGCGTAATCCAGATTGAACGCGTCTATGCGGTCGTTCTCGGTGGTGCTACTGTACGAACCGAAGTTTTGCCTGTCCCTGCCGTCAAAGTGGAAGGCGAGGCTGCCGTCGTCGTTCAGCTTTGTAATGTCCAGCCTCAGGCGCGTCGTAAAGAGGTGCTGAAAGAGATCGCTGCCAGTGTCCGACGAGTAATAGTCCTCAAAGTAGAGCCTTCCGTGCATCTCAGAAGCGGCAAAGGCGCCCGCTACTGGGAGCAAAAGCGTAAAAGCGAGGCCTATAATGGCGAGAGGGCGCATGGTTACCTTGCTATTTGCCGGAGGGGTGGCAACTCAGACAAACAGCGTCCGAGGTCGTATTATGCGTCTCAGCGCCGGCAGAGTTATGGCAGTTGATGCAGTTGCCGGTATCGTATTTCTGGCTCGGGTGGCAGTCCGAACATGCGCTGTATCCCTTATGACTGCTCGGGAACGCGGTTATTGAGCTGTGGCTTATCTTGCCCGGAGACCATGACGGGTATGTGTGGCAGTTCTCGCAGAGCGAGCCGAAATATGCGCTGTACGAGGTGTGGCCCGACGGCGCGTCCGCGTTATGGCAGCTTGAACACCCGGTGGTAGAGGTGTGCGTAAATGTCCACGCCGGATATTTGTGGCAGGTCTCGCATGTCG
>JBBTGV010000091.1:0-3667 GCA_038041305.1 Deltaproteobacteria bacterium
TGCTATAGACAGCAACAACTTTTACTCAGACACCACTACTTATATCCTCGGCAGTGACTCAAAATATCTTTTAGGGATGCTAAATTCAAGGCTTTGGACTTTCTTGTGTTCAAAAACCAGTTCCGAAATTCGTGGCGGTTTTTATAGATGGAAGCGCCAATATGTATCGCAGCTCCCCATCCGCCCCATTGACTTTGCAAACAGGGCCGAAAAGGCCATGCACGACAAAATCGTCTCTCTCGTTGACTCCATGCTGACGCTCAATAAAAAACTCAAGGACGCAAAAACCCCGCATGACAAAGAGCTCCTTGAACGGCAGATAAAGGCAACGGATAAAGAGATTGACAGGCTTGTTTACGGATTATACGGCCTCACGGATGATGAGATAAAGATGGTGGAGGGGACGCAGTAAGACAAGACACTGGATCCCCGCTTAATACCGCGGGGATGACTGGGCTAAGGACACTACATTACTGCCCCCTGCATAAAGCCGCAGGGGCAAGCTTCACGGGAATGACATGCCAAACAAAAATCGTCATTCCCGAATGTATTTTTCGGGAATCCAGCGTCTCTGACTTTCTGCATCAATTATTCAAGACACTGGATCCCCGCTTAATGCCGCGGGGATGACAGGGCTAAGACACTACATTCCTGCCCCCTGCATAAAGCCGCAGGGGCAAGCTTCACGGGAATGACATGCCAAACAAAAATCGTCATTCCCGAATGTATTTTTCGGGAATCCAGCGTCTCTGGCTTTCTGCATCAATTATTCAAGACACTGGATCCCCGCTTAATACCGCGGGGATGACGAAAGAGAAAAGATGCTTTATTACGAACCCGCATGATAAACCGATCTGGTTCGTGATGGAATGGAAAGGAAGATATCTTTTATATTGCCCGCCTCAACCCGCCCAAAAACATGCGGGTTTACGGCAGGCTGCCATTTCCCGCTTAATACCGCGGGAATTACGTGTGTTTGCCCCTACTTCCCCCCAAGCTCCTTTAAGGCCGCCCGCGCATCTTCCGCGCCGTTGAATTTCTGGGAAAGTTTAAGGGCCTTGCTTAAGGCCTCTTTTGCCTGTCTCTTGTCACCCTTTTTATAATACGCCATGCCGAGGTGATACTGGACGAGAGCGTTGTCAGAAAGCTTCTCGGCGCTCTCCTCTATGAGCGCCAGCGCCTTCACATACGCCTGCTTTTTATAGTATATCCAGCCGAGGGTATCCGCTATATAGGGGTCCTCCGGCCTCTGTTGATTGGCAGTCTCGGCAAGGGTCAGAGCGACGTCAAGATTGCCCTCGCCTTCAGAATAAAGCCACGCGAGGTTATTTGCCGCGGGCGCGAACTTCGGGCTTGCCTCAAGGAGTTTTTTGTAGTTCTCTACCGCCTGTTTTTTGTCCCCTTTTTTCTCGTAAAGCACTCCGAGCATCATATGCGGGACAGTCTTGTCCTTTGAGACATTAAGCGCCTCGTTATACTGTTTTATCGCGTCGTCAAAAGAGCCGCCCCTCGCGTATATCGCGCCAAGCTCTATGAATGAGCCGGGCAGGTCCGGCTTAAGCTCAATTGACTTCTTTATATGAGCCTCAGCGGACTTGAAATCTCCGGAGGCGGCATAGACCTTTCCCGCCAGGAGACGCGCATACGGGTTTTGAGGCTCCTTTTCAATGTGGCTCATAACCCTTTTTATGGCCGCATCCTTGCCGTTAAGGTTATACTCAAGGGTTGCTATGAGGCCCACGACCTCCGTAAGAGAAGGCTCAAGGGAAACCGCGTTCTCATAATGCAAAAGGGCCTGCTTGAACTTCTTTTGCATCTGATACGCAAGGCCGAGCCTGACATGCCCGGCAGGCAACTTCGGCGCGATCCTTACCGCATGTTCAAAATAAGCGGCCGCCTCATCCGCCTTTTTAGTCTTCAGGCTTATGTCGCCGGCAAGAATGAGCGCGCCAGGATTGTTCCTGCCCCTCTTTAAAACCGCCTGAAGCTCGTCATTCGCGAGCTTTAAATCCCCTGTCCTTAAATAAAGCGCGGCAAGGGAAACCCTTGCGTTGTCCATCATGGGGGCCAACTTCAATGCCTCAAGAAACTCGGTCTTTGCAAGCTCAAAATTGCCCGCCATCCGGTATGCGGCGCCGAGATGAAAATGCGCCTCCGGATGTCCGGGATTCCCCTCAACAGAGGCCTTTAGATCAGACAGGGCGTCCGTAATCTTATTTTCCTTTAGATTAAGCCTGCCCCTTAAGTAAAGTGCGCCGGGGTCTTTCTGGTCCTTTTCAAGCATCTTTGTTATATAAGGGCCTGCCTCCTTGTCCTCGGAGAGATCAAGATGAATCTCGGCAAGCCTTTTCGCGAGCACGCCCGCGTCTGTTTTTTTCGCAAGCCCCGCGCTTAACGCCTCTTTCGCGCCCTTTGCGTCCCCTGTTGCAAGATAAAAATTGGAAAGCATGAGGTAAGCGCCCGGATCATCGGGCTTCAGATCCACTATCCGCCTGTAAACCCTCTCGGCATCGTCCTTTTTCCTTGACCGCATGTAAAATTCGCCGAGCATTGATAAAAGCTCAATGTCGTCGGCCCTGCCCTCAAGGGCTTTTTTAAGCTCCAGCTCCGCGTCCGCGATCTTATGCTCCATGATATAAAGCCTCGCAAGCGCTATCCTCGGCTCCTTTGGATTGTCCTTAAGCAACGCCGCCTCCTTTAGCGTCCTTTCCGCCGAGCTTAGGTCTTTGCCAGCCGTATATACGCCCGCAAGCGCCATGTACGCCCTAATGTCGTCAGGAGATTTTTTAATCACCTCCATCATCATGTCCCGCGCCTTTTTGAAGTCTTTTTTGCCCGCAAGCGTAGACGCAAGGAGCATCTTCGCGGAAATGTTCTCCGGCTCCCTTGCAAGCACAAGCCGCGCCTTGTCCGCCGCCTTTGCGAAGTCCCTTGACAAAAGATACAGTTCGCCCAGCCTCAACTGCGCGTCAAGGTTGTCCGGCTTAAGCTCAACTGCCTTTGTAAAAGAGACGAATGCCTCCCTTATGTTGCTTGCGTTGCCGAGTTTCAGATAGGCGATGCCGAGCCTGTAGTGGGCCTCCGCGTTGTTTTTGTCTATCTTGAGCAGGTTCTTGAATTCAATTGAGGCCTCCTTGTATTTTGAGGCGTCCAGATACTCAATCCCTTTCTTAAGGTGCGTCTCAACTTTTTTTTGCGCGGACAAGGAGCATGACAGGAGCGTTGAAAACATGAGAATAAAAGCAAAGACAAGCCCTGCGCTGCGAACAAAAGCATTCTTTTTCATTTTTCCGTCCTATGGGTTATTGGTTAGGCAAACGAGCTGATTATAATTAAGGAACAGGGTAAAGTCAATTTTGTTCTCCCAAATTCGTAATATAACGCTTAAACAAGGGCTGTTAATTTTTTTTACACCAATGAAAAACGAAACTTCGCGCAACACATTGAAATACAAACAGAAAAAAAAAGGGGCCTGCTCTTTTTAGTAAAACCTTAAAAAAAGTGTTCATTTTTTAACCAGTCTTGTTTGCAGATACAAAATTGCTTTAAAAATAATCTTTAAAATCAAATACATGGCATATTGATTTTTCATAAAAACATGGCACAATAATTGCTTTAAATCTATAGGTAACCATTGCTTGTTGACGGGGCAAAAAACCGTTAAACA
>JBBTGV010000092.1:0-15389 GCA_038041305.1 Deltaproteobacteria bacterium
GGCCCACCTGGACTCGAACCAGGGACCGACCGGTTATGAGCCGGTGGCTCTTCCAGCTGAGCTATGGGCCCTTGGGCATTTAAGCCACATGGTTTTTTAAGGACGCACATGGCAAAACTATATATTAAAAACTATACGCCCTTTTGTCAATCTAATACTTTACTCCCATCTCGGGGTTTAACGCCGCGCGGCCTGTGGCGCGGGTTGACAGGGGGGGCATTTGCAGGCCAATATCAACAACCAGGCCGTCCCGGACTTGACAAGATCAGGATATTGGTATTTTATTGTTGTGATGCCTGACGTTCTGTGTTATAAACCCAAAAAATAACAGATCAAAGGCCGTAAAAACATACTAAGTCATGAAAAAACCCCCTTATGTTCTTTTAATCACCCTATTTGCGTTTTTTGCCTCCATGCTCATGCCGTCAGACTCGTATCCCGAGACAAGACAGAAAAAAACAGAACAAGGCGCTGTTCAAAAGGCCGTTGGCCTTCTTGAGGCAGGCATTGCAAACATAAAGGAAGAGAACTTTGAAGAGGCCGTTGAAGACCTTAAAAAGGCACGGTCAATGGAGCCTTCTTCCTCAATTGCCGCATACTATCTCGGCATTGCCTACAAAAAGACGCAGGACTTCGCAAACGCGGAGTTAAACCTGACGGATGCGCTAAAACTTGCGCCAAAGATTAAAAAGGCCGCCATAGAGCTTGCGGACGTGCTCCATCAGCTCGGCAAGGACAAGGAGGCGATTGAGGCGCTTGCCGAGGCAGAGGAAATTGAGCCTGCGAATACCGCTTTTTTAAAGGGCCTTGCGCTCGCGGGGCTCGGCAGTTTTGACGAGGCCGTAGAGTCGTTTGAAAAATCAAAGGCCCTTGATGAGGGCCTAAGGCGCACCGCGGATTTCCAGATCGCCTCTGTAAGGCTTAAGCAGGGCAGGCTGAAAGAGGCTGAAAACGCCTTCAGGGAGATTGTTTTAAAAGACCCGAACGCGGACATCGCACAGTTTGCAAAACAGTACGCCGAGGACATTTCAAAGAGGATCAAAGAAGGGCGTCCGTATAACATCACCGCGGGGCTTCAGTATGTGTTTGACAGCAACGTGATACTCAAACCAACGGATTCAACCGTTGCCGGCGACATAACAGACGAGTCTGATTCAGGCGCGGTCGTTACATTAAGGGGCGAATACACCCCTGAGCTTAACGGCCCGGTAAGGCTCAAGGCCCAGTACTCCCTGTATAACCTTAAATACTTTGACCTCTCAACCCATGACGTCCAGAGCCACACATTCTCAGCCGTGCCTTACTATAACCTTGCCAACGGCCTTCTAAGCCTTGTCGGCTCGTACAACTATACGCTCGTGTCTGGAAGCGGATATGTCCACGGCCTTACCCTTTCGCCGACATACCAGTTTACGGTAAAAGAGCGCAATATGATACAGGCATCCGTGAGGTTCGCCGCAAAGGACTATATAAAAGCCCCGCTGACCGACGACGAGGACAGGGATTCAACGGAGGCCGGGATTGACCTTTCATGGCATTACTTCCTTACCCAAAACAGGGGTTTTTTGACGGCCTCCCTGGGCTACGCGTCAAGCTCGGCGCAGGGCGTAAACTGGGGATATACTGGCGCGAGGATGTCCGTCGGGGTTTTTTATCCGCTTAAGGAACGCCTTAATCTGAACGCGGGCATTGAGGCAAACCTTCAGGACTTCGCCGACACGCATACGGCCTTCAATGTTAAAAGGGCGGATGAGACTTACTCCTTAAACGCATTGCTCTCCTACAATCTCCTTGAAAACCTCGACCTGCTCGCGCAGACCTCCTACACGGCCGGCAATTCAAACATAGCCGTATATGAATACAACAAGTATACGATATCCACGGGCATTGACTACCGGTTCTGAAAAAATCTAATTAACCCCTAATCATTGTTGTGTTATAATATTTAAACTTTTTAGGGTCTTTTTAGTCTTTCTTTTTTAAGGAGGGTTTTATGCACGCCATATTAAAATGCCGCCTAAAGACATCTTCCCTGTTATATATCCTTTTATTCATCGCGGCCCTTGCCCTTTTCCCCTCGCCCGCCGTTGCGGACGAGGCCGGGGTTTTTACAAAGGTTCAGGGCAGGGTTGACGTCTTAAGGTCAGGCGCAAGCTCCGCCGTGCCTGCCAAGGTCCGCGATATCGTGTCAACAGGCGACATAGTGCGCACGAAAAGCGACGGCAGGGCTATTATTGTTTTTAAGGATGACACGACATTAAACATAGCGCCTGAAAGCCGCATAAGCATAGACGAATACATGTTCGCGGACGGGACGAGAAAGAACGCGGCGCTTAGCCTCTTCAGGGGAAAGATCCGCGCAATCGTCTCAAAGGGAGGCCTTGGGGTCACGCCTGTTGCAGTTGGAAGGTCTGACTTCAGCGTAAGGACCCCGACCGGGGTTATGGGGGTTAAGGGCACGGACTTCTTCATATTCTTCACCTCCGGCATTACGGGCGTCATATTCAGGGAAGGCAGCGGATTTTTATTCAACCCCGCGGTGCCTGACAGGGTCGTTGACGTTGCCACTGGGTTTATGACCCAGATACTTAGGGGGACCGCACCCCCGCTTCTTCCGCGCAGGGTAACGGACGCGGAAATAGACGCGCACATAAGGCACATGACGATTGAGGGGGCTAAAAAAGAGGATTCAGAGGGAAAACCCCCTGAGGAAGAGGCAGGCGCAGAGGCCCCTGACGCGGACAAAGAGGCAGAAGGGTTAAATGGGGCCGAGGCAGGAGAAGACACCGAGGCGGGCTATGAAGAAAGCGTTGTCGCGGGGCTTTCGGCAAAAGGCCTTGAGTTTGACGGAGAAGGCGAAGACATAGGGGCCGGCGCTGAAACTCAGGCCGGGTTCGGCGAAGACGGTTCAAGGATAGAGGAAGAAACCGCCGCAGAGTCTGAGGTTGAAACCGAGGTCCCCTACACGGAGACAGAGCAAGAGGCAATAGACTCGGAGGCCCCGAGCTTTTCCCTCGTCCACTCAACAAATTCCGTAACAAACTCGCCTAATGCCTCGTTTTCCCTTGCCGCCTCTGAAAACGCGAGTTATTCCTACCGCCTTGACGACGGGGGGTGGGTTTCAACGGGTCCGGAAATATATTTTACCGGGCTCTCGGAGGGGCTTCACACCCTTGACGTGGCCTCAACCGATCCGGCAGGCAACACGTCAACGACAACCTACGCTTGGTTTTACGGGGCAAGACACTATACCCTCTACGGCACGATTGAAGGCGCTGGAATAAGCGGAGAAGGCACCGGAGACCTTGCCCTTCTTTCCTACGCATATTCGGGCGCATGGGCTCAAAACCTCTCCGGCGCCGCATCCAATGAAGGCGCTTTTTCAGCAAAAGCGGGCGGGACCGGATACTTTGACTCAGGCTATGTCTCCGGCTACTGGAATGAATCGCTTGAGGGCAACATCGGAGACGGCGCCGTCTCCGGCTCGTCGGATTTCACGTATCTCTCGCTTTACAGCCTTGTTAGAGGCTCAGGCGCATTCAGCGGGACAGCCGGCGGCATTGGCCTTGAACTCAGCAAAGAGGAAAACGGTGAAAACGGAAGCATCAGCTGGACTATAACGGACGCAGGCATGGGGACATTGACAGAGGAGCCGTTAAGCTTTGTAAGCACTGTCTACACCGAGGCATACAACTTCTACGGGGAAGAGGCTTACTTCCACAGCCTTCTCGGCGGGGTTGACTCCCTCTGGACAGCGACGCGCTCTACCCCGGCCGATGCACTCTGGATAGGCGAGTTTTCCATGCCCGATTATGGGTCTTTCCTCCTTCAATACGGAGGCTACAACTACCTTAACTACACTGACACGACCTATGACAACGGCGCGTACTGGGGGTTTATGACTGGCGCATACGCGCTGAGCGGCCTTGACTCAAACCTCTTTTTCCTCTACATAGACCCTGATCAGGGCGCGGGCATACTTGTCGGTTCGCTTGAATCAGCGGACGGGGGGGGGCCGTTCATGGCAGAAGGGGAGATCTTCCCGGTTGAGATAACATCCGACATAAACGTATCCCCATTTGACCTTTTAAGCTATGTCATACAAAGGGATTTCAGCACGGTATCCGGGAACTTCAGGCTGAACAGTCAGAACCTCGGGTCCTCCTATGGCCGCGAGTTCAACCTGTTCTACCAGAATCTTACCATAGGAACCTCTGACTGGGGGGTCTGGAACTCAAGGATACGCGGCTCGTACAGCGGCGTAACCGCAACGGATGCGTGGAACTGGCAATACGAATACGCCTCAAGCACCTTCAACACCGGCTTCAAGACAACCGGCTCAAAATGGTCTGAAGGCCTCGTAGAGGGCTCAACCGTCGGCTATGTCGCGGACAATTCAACAGCCATGACATGGGTGCTTGGAGGGGATGTTATCGGCACATTTGACCCCGTTGCATATACGTATGATGTCGTGCAGGCAGGGGCGCATATTGAGGTGAGGCGCTTCCTTGCAATGACCCAGACCGCGACGGGACAGGGCGCCTTAAGCTCGCTTAACATACCCTATGCAGAGGTGGGTAGGACAGACCTTACGGGCAGCGACGGAAACTTAAGCGTCAACATGAATGACGTGGTATTCTTTGCCTATTCAACCGGCGCAACGCCGCAGATATGGGCCACCAAGGACATTTCAGGCACTTATGTGGCAACCCCGTCAACGAACACCGTGGTAAGCATCTCCAACGGAGGCGGCTTAAGCGCTAACTTCACGACCCAGAGCTGGGCAGACTCCCGGTGGGGCGCAACCGTGTCCGGAAGCGGCACATACTCGGGCACCGGGACGATGAACGGGGGTTCGGTGCAGTTTACCGGCGCCGCGACAGGGCCTTACGGAAGCGGGACATTCTCGGGAACAGGCGCCGGCATTGTAAGATAAACCTTCTTATCCTCTTAAAAACCAACCTAAACTTGCCTTTGCAGGCTGCTAAGCAGGGGCAAGTTTAAACGCGAATCCAGAGTCCTTTACAATCTCCCGTCATTCCCGCGCAGGCAGGAATCCAGTGTCTTTGTATTGTGCCGGAACATTGCCTGTCCGCCTGACAATAATCATCCAGACGGCCACACAGTCATCATCCCTCTGGCCGACAAACCATCAACCTTAGGCATATCCAGGCCTAAACCCTTTGTCGCAAAAAAACCATCCCTTAATTGCCGCAAAAATACCCCATGCGCCCGATTCAGGCATTTCCTTAATATGCGATAATTAGATTAAGCGGAGGATGACCGGATTATGGGTAATAGCGCGCAGCCGAGAAGGCCAGAAAAATTCTTTTTTGTTTATCTACCGACGCACAAGAGGAATATCCTGATCGCGATATTCGCGGCCCTGACGCTGCCCGGCATCGTTGAGCTGACCGTGGGGATGCGGATAGACGGGTTTTTTCACACGCTGATAGATGGGCACTTGGCAAGGTCTATTGAGGACGCGTTCTGGGTGATTTTAGGCGTTGCGATAATGGTCTCAATAAGCTTTGCCCTTTCATTCAGGCCGCTTCTTGAGATAGCCGACTCGGAAAAAGGGCTCATGCACATGCTCACCAAGAAAAGCGAGGAATTTTTGTTAAGGCGGGACAAGGTTATGGCGTTCCTTAACGCGCAGCGCGAGCTTAACGGCCTTACAAAGGCGCACCTTGACAATGTAATCTCCGAGACCGATTCCGCGGCCCACAAGGTAATTACCCAGGCGGGTGAAATTGATGCTTCAATGACAGGCCTGCAGGATACCATATCGTCGCTCCACAAGAAAAGCGACACGCTTTCGGCGCAGTCAAGAAAGACCATTTCAGACAATGAAGAAACCATTGAAAATCTCAAGGTATATATAGATAAAAGGCTTTCCGAGGTGAAAAAGGACTACGAGGTCGTGATGAGCCTTGCGCAAAAATCCCGTTCAATGACCGACTTTGTCGAGCTTCTTAAGGACATCAGCGACCAGACGAACCTTTTGGCCCTGAATGCCGCGATTGAGGCCGCAAGGGCCGGGGTGCACGGCAGGGGCTTTGCAATAGTGGCGTCCGAGGTGAGAAAACTCTCCTCTCAGTCTGAGCAGGCCGCGACAAAGATAGGCCAGGCAATGGTTCAAATGGCGGACGAGATTGAAACCCAGTTCGCAAACAAGCTCAATCAGCAGACGCATGTGCAGGAATCAGGCCTCCTTAAAAGCCTTGAGGCCCAGCTTAACAACCTCATGGAGAGCTACAGGGAGCTTGACAACCTGAACGCGCAGACCATTCAAAAGGTCCGGTTCGCAAGCACCCAGATGGCGAAAGAGGTCATGGAGCTCTTGTCTCAGATCCAGTTTCAGGACATCACAAGGCAGCAGCTTGAGCTTGTTGAGCGCACGCTCAACGACACCTCCGTTTACATGGAATCGCTCAAGCACTGCCTTACAAAAGACGAAAAATGCCATCCCGAATGCGAGCTTCAAGATTTCAATCTTGAAAGCATCCACAAATATTACGTCATGGAGCGGCAGAGGGCGACGCATGACGAGATTTTATTAAAGGGGAATAAGAAGACGCAAGCCGCCGGGCTTAAGCTCGTTGAGACCGCGAAGAACGCCGCAGGCAGCGACGTAACCTTTTTTTAACTGACAGGGGAGGATGTTATGGCAAAGACCATCATGGTGATTGACGACTCAACCACGATAAGGAGCTCCGTAAACATGATACTTAAAAAGTCGGGCTACGACGTGATAGAGGCCTCTGACGGAAGGGACGCGCTGAATAAACTTAACGGCCAGAAGGTCCACCTTACGATATGCGACGTGAACATGCCGAACATGGACGGGATAACATTTTTAAAATCCCTTAAGCTCCTGCCGGACTACAGGTTCACGCCTGTAATCATGCTTACAACGGAATCTCAGGAGGCAAAGAAGGAGGAGGGCCGCCAGGCCGGCGCAAAGGCGTGGGTCGTAAAGCCCTTTAAGCCGGAGCAGATGCTCTCTGCGATTGAAAAACTGATATTGCCATAAGCAAACCCTGCCGCCCGGGGTATCTTTGAGGCCCCCAGAGGCCTTTGAGATAAAACCCCTTAAACAAAGATATCCCCGGGCCAGCTCGCCCTGACATTTAAAGGGCAGGCAGGATAGATGCCGGACATGTGCCGGACATGTGATGGAGGAGGAGAAAAAATGGGCGTTGAGATAAAAAACAGCGGTTCTGGGTTTTTAGCCTCAGTTGACGGCCAGATGAACATCTACTTTGCGGCCGGCCTTAAAAACGAACTCATTGAAGCGCTTAAGGCCTCCAACGAGCTTTGCCTTGATCTTTCCGGCGTATCCGAGATTGACACCACGGGCGTGCAGCTCCTGCTCCTCATGAAGAAAGAGGCCATCGGCAAAACGCTGAAAATACTGCACAGCCCTTCAACAAAGGGCGCGGCTGAGCTTTACGGGATTGCCGGGCTTTTTGACCCACAGCCATAGAGAGGCGAAAAAAATGGACTTTGACGAGATAAAAGGGACATTCGTTTTAGAAAGCTCGGAGCTTTTGGACAAGATGGAGGAGGCCCTGCTGAGGCTTGAGAGCGCACCTCATGACACAGAGGCCATAAACGCCCTTTTCCGCTCCGCGCATACCATAAAAGGCTCTGCCGGGATTGTGGATTTCAAGCGGGTGGAGGGTTTCACGCATGTCGCGGAGAATGTGCTTGACAAGGTCAGGGACGGGGCCATAACAATCTCAGGGGATTTAATAGGGCTTCTCCTTAAATGCCGCGACCACATAAAAACCATTATCGCGCTTTCCTCGGAAAGCGATGATACGGAGCTTAAGGGCGTGCTTGTTGACGAGGAAGGCTCCCTATTAACGGCCCTTCGTTCATTCCTCGGCGCGACATTGTCGCAAGATGCCCCTGAACAAGCCCCTGTTGAGGCGATTGCGGAGGATAGAGCGCCGTCCGGCAGGCAGGTATCAACCGAGAACTGGCACATATCCTTAAGGTTCGGCCCTGACATCTTAAAGCACGGGCTTGACCCAATGTCCTTTATTAGCTACCTCGGCAGGCTCGGAACCATCGTAAGCCTCGCAACCCTGTACGACGCCATCCCGCCCGCCTCCGAATACGACGCAGAGGCGTGCTATCTCGGTATTGAGATGGATTTCAAGAGCGATTTTGATAAAAAAACCATAGAGGATGTCTTTGAGTTCATCAGGGAGGATTCAAAGATACGGATAATCCCGCCAAAAAGCGAAATTGACGAATACATTAATTTCATAAACGACATGACGGAGGACTCGTTCAGGCTGGGCGATATACTCCTAAAAGGCGGGGCGCTTACCGAGAACGAGCTTAAAGAGGCGTTAAGGCTTCAAACGGAAAAAGGCAGGGAGGCGGGGGCTGAGAAACTCGGCGACATACTCGTTAAGGAGGCCCTCGTTGACAAAAAGGTCATTGACGCGGCGCTTGACAAGCAGAAGTCAGTCCGCGCGCAGGGCGCAAGAGAGGCAAAGACCATCCGCGTGGACGCAGACAAGCTTGATTCCCTTATAAACCTCGTCGGAGAGCTCGTTATAGCGGGCGGAAGCATCTCTCAGCACGCCCAGAGGGTCGCTGACAGCGAACTCATTGAGGCAAGCTACGTGCTTGGCAGGCTCCTTGAGGACATAAGGGACCGGGCAATGACGGTCAGAATGGTTCCAATAGGCGACACATTCAGCAGGTTTCAGCGCGTCTTAAGGGACATAAGCAAATCAATAGGCAATGACATTGCCCTTGTTATAAAGGGCGGTGAGACCGAGCTTGACAAGACCGTTGTTGAGAAAATAGTGGACCCCCTGACCCATCTTGTCCGCAATTCAGCTGACCACGGCATTGAGGCCGGCCCTGAGCGGGCGCGGAAGGGCAAACCAGCGACAGGCACCATCACATTAAACGCATTCCATGACGCAGGCTCAATAGTAATAGAGGTGTCCGACGACGGGAAGGGGCTTGACAAGGAGAGGATAGTTAAAAAGGCGATTGAAAAAGGCCTTATAAAAGGCGGCCAGAACCTTTCGGACTCCGAGGTGTATTCGCTTATATTTGAGCCCGGCTTTTCAACGGCTGAAAACATCACGAAGCTATCGGGCAGGGGCGTTGGCATGGATGTGGTCAGGAGAAATATTGAAGAATTAAGGGGCGCTGTGCACATCAAAAGCGAAACGGACAAAGGCACCGTCGTCAGCATACGGCTGCCGCTTACGCTCGCCATAATAGACGGCTTCCTCGTGAAGGTCGGCCCTTCTTTCTACGTCATACCCCTTGACATGGTCGTTGAGTGCGTTGAGCTTCCTTCGTCTGAAAGGGGTTCAGTGGTCGGCCGCTCTTACATAAACCTGAGGGGCGCGGTCCTGCCTTACATAAGGCTAAAAGAGGTCTTTTCCGAAGAGGCGGCCGAGGTGAAATACGAAAACATCGTTGTAGTCCAATACGCGGGGCAAAAGGTCGGATTCGTGGTGGATGAGCTCTTCGGCGAGGTGCAGGCCGTGATAAGGTCGCTCGGCAGGCTCTACAGGGGCATCGTCGGGGTGTCGGGGGCAACCATACTCGGCGACGGGAAGGTCGCGTTGATAGTGGACGTCCCGAAGCTCATAGGCTCCGTTGAATTGGCAGGGGCATGACATGCGCTTTTTTTCAGGAAACTTAACCAGTAACGGCAGTTTAAAATAAAGAAACAAAAAAAAAGGAGGGCAGTTATATGGGCTTTTTCAGGAACTTGAAAACAAGACAGAAGCTTCTCGTTAGTTTCTCGGTCATTGTCGTGTTCGTCTTTGCGCTCGGCGCCTTGAGCGTAAACAGGCTCGGCTCCATGCGGGATTCCATTAAATCCTTCTATGGAGACAGGCTCGTGCCGGCGATTGACCTTGGAAAGGTAAGCTACAATATCGCAAGCCTGAGGATAAACGCCTTAAGGATAATAAACGAGCCTGATGCCGCAAAGAGGCAGGCTGTCTTCAACATAGCGGCAGAGGATGAGAAAGAGATAAACGGGCTTGTAGAGAAATACGGCGCAACATACATGGTTGATGATGAGAAAAAGGTCTTTGACGAGTTCAAGGGCGCATGGACGGCATTTAATGAGACCCGCCTAAACACCTACAAATGGGCGCTTGAGGGAAAATTTGCCGAGGCAAAGCAGAATGCCGCGACAGACGCCGCGGCAAAGTTCAAGGTCCTTGATGAAAAGGTAAAAAGGCTCATTGACATACAGGCCGAGGTCGGACAGGGCATGTATGCGCGGGCGGAAAAGGATTATTCGTTTATCAGGAATATCGTCATTGCCGCGACGATTGTAGCGATAGCGATTGCCGTGGCGTTTGTGCTCATACTCGCAAACCTCATAGCAAAGCCGCTCGCGGAGATTACCGGGATCGCGAACAGGCTCTCGGACGGGGACCTCACCGTTGCAATTGAGGCAAAGGGCAAAGACGAGATAGGCGAGATGCAGACGGCCATCGGGCAGATGGTTGCAAGGCTTAAAGAGGTCGTTGAGAACGTAAAGAGCGTTGCCGACAATGTCTCGGCAGGCTCAACCCAGCTGAGCTCAAGCGCGGAGCAGCTCTCTCAGGGCACGACCGAGCAGGCCTCGGCCATTGAACAGACGTCTTCCTCCATGGAGGAGATGAGCTCAAACATCAGCCAGAACGCGGACAACGCGCAGCAGACTGAAAAGATCGCGCACAAGTCGTCTCAGGACGCGCTTGAGAGCGGAAGGGCCGTAACGCAGACGGTATCCGCCATGAAGGACATAGCGGGCAAGATCTCCATAATAGAGGAGATAGCAAGGCAGACGAACCTCCTTGCGCTTAACGCCGCGATTGAGGCCGCGCGCGCCGGAGAGCACGGCAAGGGCTTCGCGGTCGTGGCGTCCGAGGTAAGAAAATTGGCCGAGAGGAGCCAGTCCGCGGCAAGCGAGATCTCCTCGCTTTCGGCGTCAAGCGTCTCGGTCGCGGAACAGGCCGGAGATATGCTCACGCGCCTCGTGCCCGACATACAGAAGACGGCTGAGCTTGTAAGGGAAATCTCCACCGCGAGCAACGAGCAGAACGGCGGGGCGTCCCAGATAAACTCCGCTTTGCAGCAGCTTGATCAGGTAATCCAGCAGAACGCGAGCGCGTCGGAAGAGCTCGCCTCAACCGCAGAGGAGCTTTCATCCCAGTCCGGAAGCCTCACCTCGGCCATATCCTTCTTTAAGCTTGATGCGTCGCAGTCAAGGCAGGCCCAGAGGCCCGAGGCGCGCGGCCATAAGCAGCAGGCAAAGGTCGTGCACCTCGCAAAGAGCGACGCAAGGACGGGAAAGGCGCAGAAAAAACAGGTCATGACAGGCTCAAGGGCCGAGGGCGCCGGCGGCAAGGGAGTTGCCCTTGACCTGGGCGACGATGCAAAGGCAGAGGCGTCTGACAGGGACTTTGTTGAATATTAAGGCGGACAAAATACCGGCAATCCGGAAACGGAGGTTTATATGGGCGCATCACTCATAAAATCCACTTCAATCCAGTACCTGACATTCAGGCTTGACAACGAGGTCTATGCCCTTGACATAACAAAGGTAAGGGAGGTGCTGGATTTCACGACCATAACAAAGGTGCCGAAGACCCCGGACTTCATGCGGGGGGTGATTAACCTGAGGGGCAATGTGGTGCCCGTGCTGGACCTTAAGCTCAAGTTCGGCCTGCAAAAGACGGAAAAAACAGTGAACACCTGCGTAATCATCGCCGAGATCCCGATTGACGGGGAGGTTGCCGTGTTCGGGGTCCTTGCGGACTCCGTGCAGGAGGTCATAGATCTTGAACCCGAGCAGATTGAACCGCCCCCGAGGATAGGCACGAGGCTTAAAACAGAGTTCATAACAGGCATGGGCAAGCGGGACGACAATTTCATCATCATACTTGACATTGACAGGGCGTTCTCAATGGACGAGCTTTCAGTCGTAAAAGACGCTGTAGCGGCATAAAACCCGAAGGGCAGCCAAAAGAAAGGCCCGCAAAAATGCTCGCAACAGAGATAAACACGGTTTTTAAGGAGGTGGATTTATCCCAAAAGGATTTTCTTGACCTCAGCTCCTTTATAAAGATCGAGCTTGGGATAAACCTGCCTCCCTCAAAAAAGCCGCTCCTTGCGGCAAGGCTTAAAAAAAGGCTGTTCAAACTCGGTCTTGCCTCTTTCGGCGAATACCGCGCGTTTCTGTTCAGCCCGCGCGGCATGGAGCAGGAGATAAGCCATTTTACCGACGCGGTAACCACAAACAAGACCGATTTTTTCAGGGAAAGGCCGCACTTTGACTATCTCACGGAAACGGCGGTTCCCGAAATCCTCTCAAATGAAGGGCCGCATCTCGGCGTCTGGAGCGCGGCCTGCTCAACCGGAGAGGAGCCTTACACGCTTGCCATGGTCTTAAGCGAGTTCAGGGACAAAAATCCCCATCTTGACTTAAGCTTCCAGATACAGGCGACCGACATATCGGAAAGGGTGCTTAAGATCGCGGAAAACGCCATATACGATGAGGCCTCCGTTGAGCCGGTTCCGATGGGGCTCAGAAAAAAATATCTTTTGAAAAGCTTAAACCCCGAAAAACGCCTTATCCGGGTTTCCCACGAGATAAGAAGGCACGTCATGTTCAGGCGCCTTAACCTCATGGACGGGGAAATGCTCGCGCAAAAGCCGGCGCACATAATATTTTTGAGAAATGTAATCATATATTTTGACAAGCCGACTCAGGAGCGTCTTTTAAAAAACATTGCGGCGTGCATAAGGCCCGGGGGCTATCTCTTCCTCGGCCACGCCGAGACCGTAAATTCCGGGTATCTGCCCCTTAAGCGGATGGCCCCTTCGGTATACAAAAGGCTAAGTTGACATGCGGACAATCGTAAAAACAGAACAACAATCAACGCTCCCCGTTATTTATCTCCCGCCCGGCGGGCTTTATGTGGCGGACAGGCCCACGGTGATAACGACCGTGCTCGGCTCCTGCGTGTCTGTCGTGATGTACAGCCCCAAGCTCGCGGTCGGGGGCATGTGCCACGCGATGCTTCCGAGGAGAACTGATTCGGTCGTGGTCCCCATAGGGGTTGAGGCGTCTTTTAAATTCGTGGACGTCTCTGTTACTTACATGCTGAAGAAATTTAAGGACCTGGGCGTTGATTCTTCCGAGCTTGAGGTTAAGCTCTTCGGAGGCGCAAACATGTTTTCCGGGGAAACAGGCCGGACAGTCTACCCGGGCGTGGGAAGGCAGAACATAAAGGCTACCGTTGAGATCATAGAGTCCTTTAACCTGAATCTTCTTGTCTCTGACTTAGGCGGAAATCAGGGGAGAAAAATCAAGCTCCTGAGCTACTCGGGCACCGTATTGATGCAATACATAGGCAGGGCTAATTCAAGGGACACATACCTTGAGCCCGCCTGGAGTTGAATGGGCGAATACAAATGATGTAACGCTGCCGTCAAAACTACCCGTCGTTTATGGCGGGGATTTTAAAGGAACCTTATGCTAAATCACGCGCTGAAAACGACTGAACAAAAGCAGATAAAGGTGCTGATAGTTGACGATTCCGCTGTCGTGCGCCAGACGCTTACCCACATACTGTCGCTTGACTCCTCCATAGTGGTAATCGGCGCGGCGCAGGACCCCTTCATCGCCGCGGAAAGGATAAAACAGGAGGCCCCCGACGTCATCATGCTTGACATAGAGATGCCGAGGATGGACGGGCTTACATTCCTTCACAAGATAATGTCCCAGCACCCCATACCGGTCGTCATCTGCTCAAGCCTTGCCGAGTCAGGCTCTGAAACCGCTTTCAAGGCCCTTGAATACGGAGCGGTTGAGGTGATTGCAAAGCCGAAGCTCGGCACAATGGACTTTCTTGAGGAATCGCGCATACGGATCTGCGATGCGGTAAAGGCCGCTTCTCAGGCACGGCTTACGCGCATTAACGCCAGGGAATTGTCATACAGGCCGAAACTCAGCGCGGACGCGGTGCTGCCAAAGGCCACAATGGCCATGATACAGACAACGGAAAAGGTCATTGTCATCGGCGCGTCCACGGGCGGCACGGAGGCGCTCAAGGAGTTTCTTTGTGCTCTCCCGCCCGACTCTCCGGGCATAGTCATCGTGCAGCACATGCCTGAGAAATTCACCGCGACATTCGCCAAGCACCTTGACGACGTATGCGGCATCACCGTAAAGGAGGCTGAGGACAACGACACGGTTCTAAGGGGCAGGGCGCTGCTTGCGCCCGGCAACAAACACATGATCCTTAAAAGAAGCGGGGCGCGCTATTATGTGAACATAAAGGACGGCCCCCTCGTATCCAGACACCGGCCCTCGGTTGACGTGCTCTTCAGATCCGCGGCCCAGTACGCGGGGTCAAACGCGGTGGGCGTAATACTTACCGGCATGGGAGACGACGGGGCAAAAGGGCTTCTTGAGATGCGCCAGACCGGGGCATACAATATCGCGCAGGACGAGGCCACCTCTATCGTCTTCGGAATGCCCAGGGAGGCCATAAAACTCAATGCGGCCCAGGCCGTGCTGCCGCTTAACCAGATAGCGAACGAGGCCATGAGGCGAGCCCGCTGATTTTTCTTAATCAGTAAAACGAAAGGAGGGCTAAAAAAACCGGATCATAAGAAATTGCAACAAACCCTTAACCCGCCGCCGGTAAAAAACTGCGCATACACCCCCACCCGCCGCCCCCCTTAAAAAAAAAGGGGGGTATGTTCTTTTTAAAATCTTACTGATTACTGCGGCGAGGAAAAACCCCGGAACATGAAAAATGCGGCGCCTGCGAGGCACAGCCCGGCCCACAGGAAATCTATCGTGAGCTTCTCCTTCATGTAAAACACGCAGAACACGGCAAAGACGCACATTGTGACGACTTCCTGCATCACCTTAAGCTGCGACAGCGTATAAAAATCGCTCCCAAGCCTGTTGGCCGGCACCTGAAGGCAGTACTCAAAAAACGCGATAAACCAGCTGAAAAGGATGGCTATGGCAATAGGCTTGTGGCGGAAGTCCTTAAGGTGACCGTACCATGCGTAGGTCATGAACGCGTTTGAACCGACAAGCATGGCTATGGGAAAAAATCTCTGCGGATTCATTCTGCACCCGGACCCATAATAACATTTTTTACAAAAAAAAGCACTGAAGCCGTTTCAGACTTCAGTGCGAGATGGACTGGCTTCCTGCAACCGCCCCCGTTGCCGGGAAAAATGCTATGGCATTACCGTCAAAATTATCCGTCATTTACGCGGATAATTTTAATCTCCTCTTGCGCAGGTTCCTTTATGCGAGATACCCGGGCCTTATGTGCTGAAGCACTATTGAGCCGGTTACTATCGCCGTCGTC
>JBBTGV010000093.1:0-17069 GCA_038041305.1 Deltaproteobacteria bacterium
CGGTAGAGTGTTACCCCTACAACTGCTTAGCAGGCAGCTGCCTTCGGCCACTCGGCCACCTCTCCATTTTACTTTTACCTATTTTTTTACAAAGACAATTTAGCACAACTTTTTTGCATTATCAAGGCAGGCTTTTTAGAAAATACACTTCGCTTTTTCCCGGGAATGACGGATTTTCAGTTGTCATTCCTGCGGAGGCAGGAATCCAGGGTCTTTGACTGTAGTTTCTTTAAGACGCTGGATTCCCGCTAAAAACCTCGGGAATGACGAAAAAAGTATATTGCCCGCGGTAACCCGGCTAAAACATGCGGGTTTATTGCAGGCTTTCCATTCCCGCTAACTACCGCGGGAATGACGAAGATAAGTTGTTCTATTTCATAGAGGACAATGCATCATCCCCTCTGGACCAGATACAGTACATACACGGCATAGAGGGCAATGAACAGGACGCCGTGCCACCTCTCAATGGTCCGCCTCCTGCCTGCAATGGGAAGGGCAAAAAGCAGCGCCGTTGCGAGTATTGAGACAATAACGTCGGGATTTACAAGCCTGTTAAAGGGCAGGTTTATTATAGTGCCGGTAACGCCGAGTATGAAAAACACATTGAATATGTTTGACCCGACGATATTGCCGACAGCTATGTCATGGTGCCTGTGCATTGAGGCAACAACCGAAGTCGCCATCTCAGGGAGCGACGTGCCAACGGCAATGACTGTCAGCCCTATGAAAGACTCGGAAAGCCCGGTTAGCCTTGCAAGCATTACCGCGTTGTCAACAAGGACCTTTCCTCCTGCCACGAGAAGCGCGAGGCCCAGAATAGTAAGGACAAGAGACACTGGATAGGAATACGCCCTTACCTCCTCTGGCGAGACCTCCTTGTTTTTTGCGAGCCCGAACACGTAGTATATGAAAACCGCAAAGAGGCCAATGAGCGTAAAACCCTCTGTCCTTGTGATGGCGCTGAAAGTAGAGCCGTCAAATAGCGCATCATTACCCATTGTAAAGACAAGACACACTGCAAGGAGCGCAAAGGGGATCTCCTTAAAGACTGTTGAGCCTTTTATCTGAAGCGGGGATATGGCGGAGCTTATGCCGAGTATGAGAAGGATGTTTGCAATGTTTGAGCCGATGATATTGCCTATCGCGATATCAGGGTTGCCCCTGAATGCCGAGAAAAGGTTAACAGCCAGCTCCGGGCTTGATGTGCCGAACGCGACGATCGTAAGCCCTATTGCAAGCTGCGGCACACCCAATTTTTTCGCAAGGGAGGCCGCGCCCCGGACAAGGGCCTCCGCGCCTGCGACAAGAAGGCACAGCCCCGCCACAATGAGCGCAACAGAAAGGTATGGGTTCATATTATTAGTTTATCAGACAAAAAAGATTATCACGGAATATATAAAAATTTCTATGTATTTGATTGTAATTGTTTTTTTCTAATAATACTGGTATCATGCCTATTATTTAGGCAGATTGCGGTTTTTTTGTTCCAAGCGAAGGTCTTTTTAAAATCACAAAAGAATACGCTATAAACATGCATATCCATGAAGACATACTTGATAATTTGGCGCCCGGGGTCATAGCCGTTGACAGGGGCATGAAGGTCAACTTTTTTAACCAGTCCGCTGAAAAGATATTCGGGCTTTCAAGGTCGGTCGTCCTCAACAGGGACGCCGCGGAGGTATTTAAGGGGAGCCGTATCGCGGAGGTCTTAGTGTGCGCGCTTAACGAGGCGCGGCTTTTTACTGATTACGAGGACGAGGTAAGGACGCGTTTTTCAGTCAATCTCCCTGTCTTAATAACGACAAGCGTCATATTTGACGGCAACGGCGCTGCAACCGGCGCCTCGGCGCTCATAAAAGACATATCCGGCATTAAATCCATTGAAGAGGGGGCGCTCAGAAAACAAAGGCTCCAGTATCTCGGCACGTTCGCCGCGAACATCGCGCACGAGATAAGAAATCCGCTTAGCGGCATAAGGGGCGCCGCCCAGCTCCTTAAAATGAAGCCGGCCAATGCCTCCCTTGAGCAGTACGCGGACGTGATAATAGGCGAGACAGACAGGCTTAACGGAATTGTTAACGAGATGCTCGGGTTCGCAAGGCCGGCGCGGCTTAATCTGAAGGAGATTAACATACACAAGGTGCTGGACGCGGTTTTAATGCTCGTCTCAGAGGGCCGCACCGGGCATGTCTTCACAAGGGAATACGACCCAAGCCTGCCCGACATACTCGGGGACGAGGGGCAGCTCAAGCAGGTTTTTTTGAATATATTGAGGAATTCCGTTGAATCGTGCGGCAAGAACCCGAAGGTGCGCATTATAACAAGGATGTCTTCCGAGTTCCATGTCATTGAGCAGGGCCTGTCAGGGGCAAAGATGGTTGCGATAGAGGTAATTGACAACGGCTGCGGCATAAAAAAAGAAGACCTTGAAAAGGTCTTTACCCCGTTCTTCACGACAAAGAAAAAAGGCAGCGGCCTTGGGCTGTCCATCTCGCTAAAGATAGTAAGGGAACACAGGGGGTTCCTTAATATAGAGGCCGCGCCTGGCAGGGGCACAAGCGTGAAGATATGCCTGCCGGCCGCGATGTGAGGGATTCTAAAAGGGGAGAAAAATGGCCGAGGACATAACCTGTCTCGTAGCGGACGACGATGAAGGGCTCCAATGGGTGCTTGAAAAATTCCTTTTGGACAAGAAGATAAGGGCATTCAAGGCAGGCAACGGGCACGAGGCGTTAAGGATTCTAAAGTCAGAGCGTCCTGCCATTGCGATAATTGACATAAACATGCCGGAAAAGGACGGCCTTGCCGTGCTGAACGACATGAAGGCGCAGGGAATTGACGCCTCGGCAATAGTCATGACAGCGGAGTCCACCATGGAAAACGCGCTTAAGGCAATGAGGCTCGGCGCGTTTGACTACATAACAAAGCCTTTTGATCTAAGCGAGCTTGACCTTATCGTTGACAGGACGCTTGAGAACCTGAGGCTCAGGGGAAGGGTAAACGACCTCAGCCGGAGATACATTGAAAGCCTCGCGTCAGAGGCCGTGCTCGTAGGCAAAAGCAAGGCGATGCAGTCCATCTTTAAGACAATCGGCCGTATCGCGCCAAAGGATGTTACAACGCTTATACTCGGCGAAAGCGGCACCGGCAAAGAGCTTGTCGCAAGGCAGTTGCACTTAAACAGCGCCCGCTCAACAGGGCCTTTTGTCGCGGTAAACTCGGCTGCCGTGCCGAGGGAGCTTATGGAGAGCGAGCTCTTCGGGCATGAAAAAGGCGCGTTCACGGGCGCAACGGAATCCAAAAAAGGAAGGTTTGAGCTTGCGCACACGGGCAGCCTTTTTTTGGATGAAATAGGGGACATGTCCCCGGAGCTTCAGGCAAGGCTTCTAAGGGTTCTGCAGGAAAGGGAGTTCTACAGGGTCGGCGGAAGGGACATTGTCAAGGTTGACGTAAGGGTGATTGCCGCGACAAATCAGGACCTTGAAAAGGCCGTGGCCGAGAATAGGTTCAGGGGGGAGCTTTTATACCGGCTCAACAGCGTCACGCTTAAGCTGCCTCCCTTAAGGGAGAGAAAAGGCGACATTGAACTGCTTTCAAGGCATTTTCTTGAAAAATTCCACAGGGACTACAACATAGAGCTAAAAATCCTTTCAGAAAAAGCCCTTGACGCGCTGGAGGCCTACAAATGGCCCGGCAACGTAAGGGAGCTGGAGAATGCCCTTAGAAGGGCCGTGCTCCTTTCGCCCTCCGTCATGATCACGGCGGAGGATTTAAACCTGCCCGTAGAGCGAAAGAAAACCGAATCCCTTGAGGATATTATCATGGCAAGGCTGAAATCCTTTATTGACAGGACAGGGGCGAACGGCAGGCAGGAGCTATACGGCTTTATAATGCAGTTCATGGAGAGGCCGCTTATCAGCCTTGTGCTTGAAAAGACAAAGGGAAATCAGGTGCAGGCCTCGGAGGTGCTTGGGATAAACAGGAATACGCTTAGAAAAAAGATAAAAGAGCTTAATATAGACGCAGAGAAGTTTAAGTAGCGCCCTGATGGAGAGTTCCCGCATAAAAGGACTGTACGCGATTATTGACACCGGAGTTGTGTCAGGAGGCCTTTTATACGGCGCGGCTGCACGGATGCTTGAATCCGGGGTTAAGATACTGCAGCTTCGCGCAAAGGACACAGGCCCAGCAGAGATGCTTGAGATCGCGGAGAGGCTGAGGGCCATGACAACGGATTTTAACGCGCTCTTTATCGTAAACGACAGGGTTGATGTGGCGATGCTGTCTCAGGCGGACGGGGTTCATCTCGGCCAGGGGGATATCCCGATAGCGGACGCAAGGGGGCTCCTCGGGGGGGATAAGATTATAGGGGTTTCAACGCATGACGCTTTAGAGGCAAAAGAGGCGGAGCAGGCAGGGGCCGCATACGTCTCGTTCGGCCCGATATTCCAGACAGGCACAAAAAAGGACGCGATGACGCCTCGGGGGATTCCCGCCTTAAGGGAGATTAGAGAAACCGTAGCCTGCCCCGTTGTCGCAATCGGCGGCATAAGGGAATCCAACATGACTGAAGTGCTTAATACAGGGGTTTCCTCAATCGCCATGATATCAGAGCTCTTGCTCGCAGGGGATATCCCGGCAAAGATAAGCTCCGTAAACCTTAAGCTCAGGCAAGCGCATAAAGGTTAAAAAACAAAAATATCTTAAAACCCTTTCTAAGGGCCAATGCCGTGCTGAGAGGCCGTTTTCCCAACCCTCTCCTTCCACGGCTCTTTTACGGCGCCTGAGGCCTCGTTAAGCCTTGCGATAAGGCCCAGGCGGGTCTTCTCATCAAGGATGATGTTCTTTATATTGTTAAAACCCTTCCTTTCAACCCATTTGAACGTCCTTTCACCGTAATCGGCATCCTCCCTGTAAAGCTGGATGAATGCCGCGACAATGTCCATTACATCTTCCTTGGTTTTAACGGTTGCAATCTTCTGTCCGGCCTTCAGCTCAATCCCGCCGCATCCGCCGACAAGGATGTCCCATGCCCCTGTTACCCCTACTATGCCTATGTCCTTTATGCCTGATTCAGAGCAGTTCCTCGGGCATCCGCTCGCGGAGAGTTTTAGTTTGGCGGGCATCCACAGGCCCTCAAACCTTTTCTCCATCTCTATGCCCAGTCCGAGCGAGTCCTGCGTGCCGTATCTGCAGTGACTGTCCCCGACGCAGGTCTTAACCGTCCTTAACGCCTTTCCGTAGGCATAGCCTGAATTCATGCCGAGGTCCCTCCAGACAGAGGTAAGGTCTTCTTTTTTTATGCCGATTACGGCAATCCTCTGTCCGCCGGTAATCTTAACGAGCCTTGCGCCGTATTTTTCAGAGACATCCGCAATCCTTTTAAGCTCCTTAGCGCTTATAACCCCGCCGTACAGCCGCGGGACCACTGAAAAAGTGCTGTCGTTCTGGATATTCGCGTGCATCCGCTCATTTACAAGCCTTGAGCTTAAATCGTCAATCGCATCGCGCGGGTTGGCCATAAGCAGATAGTAGTTTATGGCCGGCCTGCATATATCGCATCCGACCTTTTCCCAGCCCATGACCTCCATAACCTCCGCAACCGAGGTAAGCCCAAGCTCCTTTATGTTCTTTATGATGTCGTCTTTTGAGTATTGCGTGCACGGGCATATGCCGGCCGGCCTATTTATGCCCTGAAAGTTTGCCCCGAGGCTCGCCTCAAGTATTGCCTCAACGAGCTTAAGGCATCCGCCGCAGGACGACGCGGCCTTTGTCTCTGCCTTTATCTCTTCAACTGAAAAAAGCCCCTTATCCCTGATCGCCTCTTTTATGGCGCCCTTTGTTATGCCGTTGCAGCCGCATATGATGGCCGAATCCGGCATTGCGTCAACGTCTATTTCCCTGCCCGGCGCGCAGGCCTGCTGGTACAAGAGGGAGCGCCTTTTCTGCGAAATATCCTCCTTGCCGGCCATGAGCGTAAAAAGCCCAGGCGCCGAAGACGTCTCTCCGTAGAGGATGACGCCCCTTATGGAATTTTCCGAGATAAGGATTTTCTTGTAAACCCTTATCGCCCTGTCAATATATTCAATCGCCTCAACGCGCGGGTCTTCGTCTATATTCCCGGCGGAATAAAGCTCTATGCCGGGTATCTTAAGCCTTGCCGACGAAGGCGAAGGCTTGAATGTAAGCCTGCTCTGGCCCGCAATGTGGTCCGCAAGCACCCGCGCCTGTTCAAACACCGGCCCGACAAGGCCGAAACACCTGCCCCTGTGTTCGGTGCACTCGCCGACCGCATAGACCGCGGGGTCGTAGGTCTGCATGGTGTCGCTTACTACGATGCCCCGCTCGCAGTATATGCCGGACGCCCCCGCGAGGGCCGTGTTCGGGACAATCCCGGTTGAGACGACTACAAGGCCCGCCTCTTGAATCGTATTGTCCTTGAACCTAACCCCGGCCGCCTTTTCGTCTCCAAGCACCTCTGTTGTTTCCCTCTTAAGCAGGACGCCGATGCCGAGGGATTCAAGGGCCTCTCTTAGAAATCCGGCGCCCGTGTTGTCAAGCTGCCTTTCCATGAGCCTTTCCGCTATATGCACGATGGTTACATTAAGCCCCATAGTCTTTAAGGCATACGCGGCCTCAAGCCCGAGGATGCCTCCCCCGAGCACGATTGCCTTTGCGCCCTTTCCAGCGATTGCCCTGATCCTGTTGCAGTCGTCTATGTTTCTGAAGCTCACCACGCCTTGCTTTTCAATGCCGGATATTTTAGGCATATAGGGCAGGGCCCCGGTTGCAATCACGGCCTTGTCATACGATGTCTTGGAGCCGTCTTCGGCGACAACAACCCTTGAACGCCTCTTTATCTCCATAACCTTTGCGCCTGCGCGGAAATCAACGCCCCTTTCCCTGAACCAGTCCTTGTCGTGGAGCATTATGTCGTTCAGTGTTTTTTCCCCGGTAAGCACCTGAGACAAGAGCACCCTGTTGTATGTCCCATGCCTTTCCGCGCCGAACATGGTTATATCAAGGCCGTCCGCGTTCAGTTTAAGCAGCTCCTCAACAAGGGCGATGGCGGCGAGGCCGCCGCCTATTATTACGAGCCGCTGTCTTTTCTTCATAAAAAACCCCCTTTAAAAAAACCGCTTAAAAAAACTTAAGGCGCCGCTGCAATCACGGCGCCTTTGCCCGGCTCCTTTTTGCAAAAAGGAGCGTCAAAAACCCTCATTAAAATCCGATGCCGTTGTTCCTATAAGTTATAGCCGCTTTCGCTGTGCTGCGTAAGGTCAAGGCCCTGAACCTCTTCGTCAGGGCTTACCCTTATGCCCATTACCGCGTCAAGCACCTTTAGTATTATGATTGTCAGCACAAAGGAGTAAATCCCGCTTGCGAGTATGGCTATAATCTGCTTTCCGAGAAGCGCGTAAGAGCCGGAGAAAACCCCGTCAGCGCCCGCGGCATTTACCGCAACCGAGGCGAAAAGCCCCGTTGCTATGGCCCCGAATGTGCCGCCCACGCCGTGTACGCCGAATGCGTCAAGCGAGTCGTCATAACCGAACAGGGGCTTGATTAGGCTTACGCTTATGTAGCATATGATCCCAACGGATGCGCCTATTATAATGGCCGACAACGGCGTTACATAGCCAGATGCGGGGGTTATCGCGACAAGCCCTGCGACAAGGCCCGACGCAACGCCGAGCATGGTGGGCTTGCCCCTGTGCGCCCATTCAACGATCATCCACGCGATAGCCGCCGCCGCCGCCGCGGTATTGGTCACGACAAAAGCCGTTGTGGCAAGCGCGCCCGCGCCGAGGGCGCTTCCCGCGTTGAAGCCGAACCATCCGAACCACAGCATGCCCGCGCCTATTACGGTCAGGGGCAGGCTGTGTGGCGCGATAAGCTCTGTTGCGTAGCCCTTTCTTTTTCCGAGCACGATTGCCGCGGCAAGGGCGGAAATGCCTGAGCTTATGTGCACGACCGTTCCACCCGCGAAATCAAGCGCGCCGAGGTTTCTAAGCCAGCCGCCCATGCCCCATACCCAGTGCGCAATCGGGTCGTAAACAACGGTTGCCCATATTATGCTGAATACAATAAACGCCGAGAACTTCATCCTTTCCGCGATTGCCCCGGTTATAAGCGCGGGGGTTATGACGGCAAACATCATCTGAAAGATCATGAATGCCTGATGCGGTATGGTTGCCGCGTAGTCGGGGTTCGGCTCTAATCCCACGCCGTTTAAGCCGAACCATTCAAGCCCTCCTATAAAGCCCCAGTGATCGGGCCCGAACGCGAGGGAATAGCCCCACAGCACCCATTGAATGCTCATTATGCACAGGAGCACAAAGCTCTGCATGAGTGTTGCGAGCACGTTTTTCTTCCTGACCATGCCGGAGTAAAAAAGCGCGAGTCCCGGGGCGGTCATGAAAAGCACCAATGCCGTGGAAGTAAGCACCCATGCGGTATCCCCCGTGTCAATCGCCCCTCCTGCGCCGTAGGCGGGAACGCCCAAAAGCATATATACCGCAAAAACCGTGATAATCCTGCCAATGTATCTGGACATCTGTGTCCTCCTCCTTTTTTGACGGCATTGTCACAAAAAAACTCTTTTTTGATTTTATCTTTGCGCGTCCTTGCCCTGTTTTTTCCTCCTGCGGCATGCCTTGCCCTGCGAGTGCGCGGGGCAAGGGCGCGCTTTTATTACAAGGGTTTTGTCGTCTTGTGTATGGTGAAGTCCGGGTAGGCGCTCACCGCCACCTCGTGCTGGTCAAGGCCGTCCACTTCCATCTCCTCAGACACCCTGAGAGGCACGATCTTGTTTAGTATCGTGAAGAACACGTACATAACGACGAACACGAACACGAAATTCGTCACGACGCCTATAATCTGGGCGACAAACTGGGAGGCGTCGCCGTAAAAGAGCCCCCTTACTGGGCCGCTGACGCCGTTAAAGCCCTCGCCGTACGCACCGTCCGCAAAAAGGCCGAGCGCAATCATCCCCCACGCCCCGTTTAAGCCGTGCACGGATATCGCGCCAACCGGGTCGTCCACCCTCATTGTGCGCTCAACGAAAAATACGCTCACGCACAGCAGCACGCCGGCAATAAGCCCGATGATAACGGCCGAGACGGAGTTCACGAATGCGCATGGCGCCGTGATGGCCACAAGGCCCGCGAGGAAACCGTTGGCTATCATGGAGATGTCCGGCTTGCCGTAGAACTTCCACATGTAGAACATCGCGGACAACGCGCCGGCGGCGGAGGCGAGCATCGTATTCACCACGACAACCCCGGTCCTTAAGTCCCCGCCCGCCAGAGTAGAGCCGGCGTTGAACCCGAACCACCCGAAGGCGAGGATAAAGCATCCCGTTACAGCCATGGGTATGTGATGGCCCGGAAGGCCGTTTATTTTTTTGCCGGGCCCGTATTTGCCGAGCCTCGGCCCCAGTATCATTGCGCCCGCCAGCGCCGCGACCCCGCCCGTCATATGGACCACCGAAGACCCCGCGAAGTCAAGGGTGCCGTGTCCAAGGCCGAAGTTCTTGCCGAGCTGCGAAAGCCACCCGCCGCCCCATACCCAGTTTGCGTACAGCGGATAGGTTATCATGGAGATAAAAAACCCGTAAATTATGAACGACTTGAATGTCCAGCGCTCGGCCATGGAACCCGTGGGAATGGTCGCGGTCGTGTCCATGAACACCATCTGGAAGAAAAAGAGCGAAAATATCACGGCGTCGTATGAGGCGCCTGAAAGAAAAAACCCGGTTGTGCCGAACAGGCCGAAGTCCTTGCCGAAAAGGCTTATGGCGAATTCCCCGCTAAGACCAGTGCCCCCGCCGAGGGCGGCGGCCCCGCCGACCCCCCCCATCTGCAGGGCGAATCCGCATATCCAGTAGCCGAGCATGCCTATCACATAGACCATGAAGTTCATGGCCATTGTATGGCCCGCGTTTTTCGCCCTTGTAAAACCGGTCTCGGCAAGGGCAAAGCCCGCCTGCATGAACATGACGAGAAACCCGCAGACGAGCGTCCATGTGAAGTTTATCGCAATCCTGTTGTGTCCGACCACATCCGCCAATTTCGCGGCAAGCGGCTCCTGCGGCCCCAGATTCTTAAGATCATCCGCAGTGGGCGCGTTGGCGGTTGCGCCTATCACGTCCGCGGCGGTGCCTGTGTGCGCCCCAGACGGGTCCGCATCCGCCATGGCGAAGGTTGACGTCATTGTAATGCTCAAAAGCATCATTATGGCTATAAAAACCCTCTTAATCATCCGAGTCTCCTTTACAAAGAAGTTTCTTTTAAAGACGGGCGTCCTAAAGCGCCTCGTCGCCTTTTTCGCCTGTCCTTATCCTTATGGTCTCCTCAACCGCCGTCACGAAGATCTTGCCGTCCCCGATCTTGCCCGTCCTTGCAGAGGCAACGATTGCATCAACGACCTTTGTCGCCATGGCGTCCGTTGTTACGACCTCCATCTTTATCTTTGGCAGGAAGTCAACCGTGTACTCGGCCCCGCGGTAAAGTTCCGTGTGCCCCTTTTGCCTGCCGAAGCCCTTGACCTCCGTAACGGTCATGCCCTCAATGTTCAGGTCATTAAGCGCCTTTTTCACGTCGTCAAGCCTGAACGGCTTTATTATCGCCTCAATCTTTTTCATTCCAGGGTCCTCCCTAAGTTACTTGCCGAATAGATTTGCGTCAATGTCCACCTGCACGGTGAATGTGTCCCCGGGCAGGAGATTGTCGTTAAGCTGGTCAACATAACCGAATATAACGCTCGTGTTGGGCGCGAACTTCCATGAAACCCCGTAGCTCAATGCCCCGAAGTTTGAATCCCCGCCCATGTAGTCAACCGCGACCCAGAGGTTTTCGGATATCTCGCTGATCGTCCTCTCCCAGCACGCCATTACGCCGGTCTCAGCCGCCTCGCCGGTCTCGTCAACAAGAAGCGTGTCGTTGCCGACATAGTAGCCGAGGGAGACCCTGCCGAACTTGCCGATGGTCTTTGCGGCCTTAAGATAGTAGATGTTGTAGTCCGTAACGTCCGACTGCGTGCCGATTGAGTATCCGCCGACTGCGAGCGCGGGGAAAAATTCCCCGAACGCGCCTTCGGGGGTTCCGAGTTTTGCGTTTAAGTACAGCGGGGAGTTGCCTTCAATGTGGTCAAACCCCACCTCAAGCCCGACCTTCTCGTAAGGAAGCACGCCGACCTCAAGGCCGAGGTTTGTTATTGTGGACGGCCTGAACCCCGCGGGCTTGTCAACGGGTATGTATATGTCGCTTGTGAGATGCACTACGCCGTATGCCTGCACGTCGGTTGAAGGCGCCCATACGTGCGTTGACGGCGTTGCGTAGGCGCTTCCGATACCTCCTGCCACAGTCAATGCCAGCCCTGCAAAAAATGTTTTGACAAGTCTTTTCATCTGTCTCCTCTCCTCCCTGTTTTTTTGTTTTTTTCAGGGGGAAATAAAAAATGGCGCCCCCTGTGCTGCAAAAGGCGCCGTTGCCTTTTAACTCAGAACTTTAGTATTTGCAACTTTGATGCCACTTAATGCGTCTTAAATATGCATTGATTTAACTGATGTTTTTACGCGCAATGCCTCAAAGAAATTATTTCTGCCTTATTTGTAGGCATCGTTTGATTACAAATAATGCAGCCCCCTTAACGCCTATTGGAGCGCTATCCTTAAAAACCTCTTGATTACCGCGTCTCCGAGTCTGTGCAGGTCGTTTATGTTTTCGGGCGTCTCTTTCAAAACCCTTGCCGGGTCAACTGCGCCTTTTAACGAGGCGATCTCAGCGCTGTTTATTGCAAGCCAGTCTTTTATCATGGGCTCCGTAACCTCAAGATGGAACTGGACGCCGTAGGCGTTCGGCCCGACCTTTATAAGCTGGTTTTGAAAAAGCGGCGAGGATGCGAGGTTTTGCGCGCCTTTTGGCACGTCAAAAGTGTCGCCGTGCCACTGAAACACGACCTCGGCCTCTGGCATGCCCCTGAAAAGCGGGTCTCCCTTGCCGGCGTTGGTCAGGTTTATCCCGTACCAGCCTATCTCCTTGGCGCCCCCCTTGTAAACAGAGGCCCCGGCGGCGGCGGCAAGCATCTGCGAGCCGAGGCATACGCCAAGCACGGCGACCCTCTGCCCCAATGCAGACCTTATGAGGGCGAGCTCCTTTGCGATAAAAGGATGTCTGTCTTGCTCGTAAACCCCCATGGGGCCCCCGAGCGCTATAAGGGCCTTGTAACCGTTTATTCTTAACGGGATTGGCTCGTTGTTGTAAATCCTTACAAAATCCGCCCCAAGCCCGGCATTTGCGAGCCCTGTTGATATGATTCCGAGGCCTTCGCTTTTAACGTGCTGAATGACAAGCGCCTTTGACATGACCCCTAATCTCCTTTTGGAACGCTGTTTTTATTGCTTAAGACGCCTATAATCAGCTCGGCTATGTCTCCCATGGGCCTTCTCTTGTTCATGCTTAGCCTTCTCAGCCTTGAGAACGCCTCATCCTCCGAGAGATGCTCCTTTTCCATCAACAGGCCCTTGGCCCTCTCTATAAGTTTTCTTGCCTTTATGGCGTCTTTAAGGGACACATTTTCTTTCTTTAATTCCAAAAGCGCCTGATGCTCCTTAAAGCGAAGTATCGCGAACTCTATGGCAGGCAGGAGCTCCTCCTGCCGTATGGGCTTTACAAGATATGACATTACGCCCGCCTCCAATGCCCTGTTTATCACGGAAGGGTCCTCGGTTGCCGTAAGGAGCACAATGGGCGCGGGGCAGACGGTATTTATCTTTTCCGAGGCCTCAAGTCCGTCCATTGCCGGCATGTTCAGGTCCATTATTACGATGTCAGGGGTTCTGTGTTTGCAGGCGGAGACAGCCTCTACGCCGTTGCCGCACTCCGCGACAACCGTCATGCCGTTCATCTCCAGAAGGCCCTTTAATATGAACCTCTCTGCCTGATTGTCCTCTACAATAACAACGCGTTTCATGTCAGAGGGTATAAAGCAAGATTGATGCCATGTCATATTGACATGTTTTTTATGGACAATATGTTTAAAGGAAAAGGGTTTTTTGAACAGCCCCGGGGTTGTTGTGTTTTTTTTCGGCAGGCCTGAACAATAATTAGGCAGGTTTTTTGAGCGCGATATTGTAAAGCCCCGTGTATTGTCTGGCAGAGGTTTCCCATGAAAAGACCTCTTTCATGGCATTGTCCTGCATCTTCCTCCATAGTTCCGGATTGTCATGATAAACATGAACCGCGTCTTTGACCCTCTTTTCAAATGCATCTGGGGCATATTCCGTGAACTTAAAGCCGGTTGCTGTTTGCCCGGCCTCATCAAGGTCTTTTACCGTGTCGTTCCACCCCCCGATTGCCCTTACAACAGGGATCGTGCCGTATCTGAGGCTGTAAATCTGATTAAGCCCGCAGGGTTCAAACCTTGACGGCATGATGAATATGTCGGAGCCCGCCTCCACAAGATGCGCGAGGGCATTGTCAAATGCGAGCCTTACCGAGACCTTTAATGGATATGTTTTCTCTATTCCCTTTACGAGGTCTTCGTATCTTTTGTCCCCTGAGCCGAGTATGGCAAACACCGCGTTTAGGTCTTGTAGGCCCTCAAACGCGGCGGGAAGCAGATCAATGCCCTTTTGCTCGGTAAGCCTTGCAACCATGCCAACGACCGCAGCGGAGGCAGGGGCCTTAAGCCCGAATTTTTTTAAAAGCCCTTTTTTGCAGGCCCCCTTGCCGCTTAAGTCCCTTGAAGAATATCGCTCAGGCAGGAGTTTGTCGGTCTCGGGGTTCCATTCCTCGTAGTCAATGCCGTTCAATATGCCGTAGAGGTCAGCGCTTCTTTTTATTAAAAGTCCTTCAAGCCCGCATCCGTACTCCGGGGTTTGTATCTCTTTGCCGTAGGCGGGGCTTACGGTGTTTATGACATCCGAATAAACAAGGCCTGCCTTTAAAAGACTCACCTTGCCCCAGAACTCAATGCCGTCCTGCGAAAAAAATTGGGGAGAAAGACCCGTGGCGTAAAACGCCTGCCCCGGGAAAAGCCCCTGATAGGCGATATTATGGACAGTAAAGACCGTTTTTGTCTTAAGGAAAAAAGGCTCCGCATGCCGGGCCTCCTTTATATAAGCGGCGACAAGCCCCGTCTGCCAGTCGTTCAGGTGCAATATGTCAACCGGATTTTTTAACGCCTTAAGGGCCTGAAGCGCGGCCCTTGAAAAAAACGAAAAGCGTTCAAGGTTGTCGTGGTAGTCTCCGTCCGGCGTCGTATAGAGATGCGCCCTGTCAAAGTATTCGTCGTTTTTAATGAAGTAGACCTTTAAGCCGTTTTCCCTCGCGATAAGCACCTCTGCCGTGCAGAGGGCGTCCTTGACCGGGATTTTTAAAAAAATCCCGGTTGATTTAGCCTTTATTTTTTTTAGCCTTGTCTCCCTGTGGAAAGGCAGGATAAGCGCGACATCGTGGCCCAAACCAAGCAATGCCCTTGAAAGCGAGCCTGCTACATCGGCCAGACCGCCGGTTTTTGAGTAAGGCAGAGCCTCTGAGGAGATAAGAGCGACACTTAAAGACATTCGCCTAAAATAACAGAAAAAGGCGCTCGTTTCAAGGGGGCCGCTTCCTTGTTCGCGGACAATTGCCTTCTTGGGCGGTTTGTGTTATTTTTTAAATTATGAAGAACCTCTTAAGTTCGCTTAATCCGGCTCAGGCCGAGGCGGTCATGTCCAAGGACGGCCCTGTCCTCGTGCTCGCGGGCGCGGGAAGCGGCAAGACGCGGGTGCTTACCTCAAGGATTACCTATCTTGTGCTTGAACTGGGCATCTCCCCCGACGCAATCATGGCGGTGACATTCACGAACAAGGCCGCGGGCGAGATGAGGGCGAGGCTTAAATCCATGATAGGCCGCGCCGCGGAAACCCTGTTCCTCGGTACATTCCATTCAGCGGGCCTGAAGATCCTAATGCGCGAGGCGACTCTGGCCGGGTTTAAAAAAGGCATGACCGTATACAACACGGACGACCAGCTCTCCCTCATTAAAAAGGCGATGCAGGAGCTTAAGATTAACGAAAAGGCGCATTCTCCGAAGGCGGTGCTTTTCAGCATAGAGCAGGCAAAAAACAACGCGATAGGCCCGGACGAATATTGCGGGGAATACGGCTCGGATTTTCTGACGGAAAGGATTTTCAGGATTTATTCACTGTACCAGAAGATGCTGAAGGAGATGAACTCGGTTGACTTCGGGGACCTTATCTCGCTTCCCATAATGCTTTTCAGGAAAAACCCGGCCATGCTTGAGAGGTATAGGGCGGATATTCAATACATACTCGTTGATGAATATCAGGACACCAACAGGGCGCAGTATCTTTTCGCAAGCCTCTTGGCCGGCGCCGCGCAGAACATCTTCGCTGTCGGGGACCCCGACCAGTCCATTTATTCATGGAGGGGGGCCGACGTGGGCAATATACTTGACTTCAAAAAAGGCTACCCGGACGCAAGGGTCATCAAGCTTGAGCAGAACTACAGGTCAACGAAGGTCATACTTGACGCCGCGAATTCGGTCATAGGCAACAATACGGGAAGGCTTGAAAAGACCCTCTGGACGGACAGGACAGGCGGCCATCCGGTCATTTATGACGAGGCGGAGGATGAACGGGACGAGGCAAGGCTTATAATAAAAAGGATAAAAGAAAAGATTGCCGCGGCAGGGGATTTAAGGTACAGCGACATCGCGGTTTTCTACAGGACGAACGCCCAGTCAAGGGTCTTTGAGGAAGAGCTTATGCGGCGGGGGGTGCCTTACGCAATCGTCGGCGGGGTAAGGTTCTACGACAGGAAAGAGATAAAGGACGCGATCGCGTATCTCAGGGTGATCGCAAACCCGGACGACGCGATAAGCCTTCTGCGCGTCATAAACACCCCCGCGAGGGGCGTTGGAGACGCGACCATAGAGAAGATTGAACTTTTAAGACAGGGGCGCGGCATATCGTTTTTTGAGGCAATAAGGCAGGGCATTAAAGAGGGCGTCATCGCAAGGCCGAAACTGAAGGACTTTGTTGACTCAATAGACGGGTTCATTAAAGATCAGGGCAGAACCGCGTTGAACGAGCTTTTGTTGAGGCTCCTTGAGGACATGGGCTACATCTCAATGCTTTACGACGAGGCAGAGGAAGGGCTTGACAGGGTTGAAAACATCTTTGAGCTTATAAAGGCGATAAAGGATTTTGAAAAGACAAACGAGGGGGCCGCGTTAACGGATTTTTTGAACCATGTCTCGCTTATAAGCGACCTGGATTCCTACGAGCAGGGTATGGAGAGGATAACCCTCATGACCATACACTCCGCAAAGGGGCTGGAATTCAGGACGGTCTTTATCGCCGGCATGGAGGAGGGGCTTTTCCCGCACAACAGGAGTCTTGATCAGGAAGACGCGCTTGAAGAGGAAAGAAGGCTCTGCTATGTGGGCATGACAAGGGCGATGGAGGCGCTTTTTCTTTCATCCGCGAGAACGCGCGGCGTGTTCGGCGAGACAAGGCAAAACAGGCGCTCAAGGTTCGTCTCGGAGATACCCGAAGGGCTTATTGAATTGAAAGAGACCTCCCTTAGGAGGGAAAAAGCGGTCTACGAGGAGAGGAATGCGCATTGCGAAGCAGTGGAAACCGTATACGAGTATGACGATGCGGACCCGGGCGCGCTGCGAAGGGGCATGAAGGTCATGCACCCAAGCTTCGGCATAGGTGTCGTAAGGGACTTAAGCGGCCCGTCCGGAGACATGAAGGCCACCGTTGACTTCGCCTCATCGGGCAGGAAAAAGCTCGCCCTGAGATACACTTCCTTAGAGCCTGTTTCGTAAGACCGGCCCTGCATCCGCCCAAGAAATCTTTTTTTCATCCAACAAATCCAAACAATCAATTTAATATTCCCTTAATGCCGCCTGAGTATAATGGAAGATAAGAACAGGGCGTAATGCCCGTGGATACAAGAGGATGGAAATAAGGAAGTGGTCAAAAAAATCAAAAAAGGAGGTAACGGCAATGGATAAGGAGATTAGGACCGCAAACAGGGTTTATATGGCGGTGG
>JBBTGV010000094.1:0-6607 GCA_038041305.1 Deltaproteobacteria bacterium
GACCAATTTCTTCACCGCCTGGTCGGCCTCCGCCTGTATGCCCCGCACCTTGACGATAGAGCCTGAATGAAAGCACAACAGCTCGTCCCCGGCCACAACGCCCCCTGAGGCGACCGTGCCCGTAACGATTGTCCCGAACCCCTTCACATGAAACGACCTGTCAACCGGGAGCCTGAAAAATCCGCCGCTCTCCGCGACACTGCGCCCGGTTGCGATTTTAACGAGCTCTGCCTTAAGCCCTTCAACGCCCTGCCCCGTGGCCGCGGACACGGGCAGTATCGGAGAGCCGGCCAGAGGCGTATTTTCCACGAGGCCTGAAATCGCGTCGCCAAGCCGCCTTATCCTTTCACTGTCCGCGAGGTCTGACTTTGTAATGGCAAAGACGCAGTTTTTTATGCCGAGAAGCCTTATGATGTCAAGGTGCTCCCTTGTCTGCGGCATGACGCCGTCATCCGCCGCAACCGCGAACAACACGGCCCTTATGCCTGTGGCGCCGGCAAGCATGTTCTCTATGAACCTTTCATGCCCCGGCACGTCCACAATCGCAAGACGCAGCATTGCGCCTTTCGCCTCAACATCCATATATGCAAAACCGACGTCAATCGTAATCCCCCTTTTTTTCTCCTCAGGCAGCCTGTCCGTAGACATGCCCGTGAGCGCCCTTACGAGGGTAGTCTTTCCGTGGTCAACATGGCCGGCGGTGCCGATTATTGAGGCGCGCATACCGCCCGCCAGACCACGCCCTTTTTCCTCAATGGCCATGGGATAGAAATATCCTTAAATCATTGCGTTGTCCAGAGGCTTTTTGCCGTCAAAGGCGCCGGGGGGATTTTACACGGACGGTTTTTTGTGCTATTATCCAACTGCCCGGCAAGGCCCCTATTGGGCCGATATTCCCTTAAGATTAAAAAAATGGAAAAACCAAAGGTCGCGTTCTTTTCATTCACATGCTGCGAGGGCTGCCAGCTTGTCGTCTTGAGCCTTGAGGACGAGCTGCCTGAGCTGCTTAAGCACATTGACATAGTGAACTTCAGGGAGGCGATGACGGATAAAAGCGATGACTATGAAATAGCCTTTATTGAAGGCTCCATAAGCAAAAAAGAAGAGGAAAGGAAGCTGAAAAAAATAAGGGAGCGCGCAAAAACGCTCGTCTCCCTCGGCGCATGCTCCGCAATAGGCGGGATAAACTGCCTTAAGAACAAATTCCCCGTCGCAAAAATAAAAAAAGACATTTACGGGAAAAATGCCGGCAGGCTTCGGCTCCTTGACACTCTGCCGGTAAGGCCCATTGATTCCATAGTCCGCGTTGACCACTACATCCACGGCTGCCCCATACCGAAAAAGGAATTTTTGTCGGTCCTGACATCCCTGCTCCTCAAAAAAACCCCCGTGATCCCCGACCACCCCGTGTGCGTTGACTGCAAGATCGCCGGCAATATCTGCGTTTTTGAAAAGGGCATGACATGCATGGGCCCTGTCACGAGGGCCGGCTGCGACGCGATATGCGTGACATACGGCTGCATATGCTGGGGATGCAGGGGGCTTGTTGACGACCCCAACATCAACTCGCACAGGGAGACCCTTGAGAGATACAGCCTTGACACGGACTCCATATTGAAAAAATTTGACCTCTACGGCGGATGCAAGGCGGGACGAAACCCGGGCGCGTCATGAAAAAGAAGGAACTGCACATAAGGGTTCACGAGGTTACGAGGGTTGAAGGCCACGGCAATATCCTTATTGACATGCATAAGGGCAGGGTAAAGGAAGTCTGGCTTCAGATAACGGAACCCCCCCGGTTTTTTGAGGCAATGCTCGTCGGCAGGCGATACGACGAGGCGCAGCACATAATGTCAAGGATATGCGGCATATGCGCCGTAAGCCATACGTGCGCCTCTTTAAAGGCGGTGGAGTCCGCCATGGGCATAAAGATATCAAGACAGGCATTGCTCTTAAGAAGGCTCGCCTTCTGCGCGGAGGTAATACAGAGCCACATACTGCACATATTTTTTCTTGTGCTTCCGGACTGCCTCGGGGTCGGCTCAATCGTGCCTCTCATGGATTCGCACCCGGGGGTTGCAAGGGACGGGCTTGAACTCAAGAAACTCGCGAACGAGATCTGTTCAATCGTTGCCGGCAGGCACATCCATCCCATATCGCTTTATCCGGGCGGGGTGGCGCATACGCCAAAGGAGACCGAGCTTAAAAGGATTCGGGAGGCCCTCAAAAATTCTTTCGCGCGGCTGGACAGGACGCTTGAGCTTATGATTAAGCTCCCTGTGCCTGAATTAGACAAGCCAAGGGAATTCATATCTCTCAAGGCTAAGGGCGAATACGCCATATACGGCGGAGAGCCTTTTTCAAGTAAAAAATATCATTTAAAGACAGAGACATACACAAAAAACATAAAGGAATATATTGTTTATCATTCCGCCGCAAAGCACGCTAAAACCAAAAAAGGGACATTCATGGTGGGCGCGCTCGCAAGGATTAACAACAACTTCAAACAGCTGAACCCAAGGGCAAAAAACGCCCTGAAGAGGGCGCGGTTAAAGCCGCCAGCAAACAACCCTTTTTTAAACAACATGGCCCAGCTTATAGAGTGCTTTAACATGGCGGAGGATGCCGTGCGCATAATAGACCGGCTCCTCGCTGATGGTGTTAAAAATGAGCCGCTTGGCAGGCCAACGACCTTCGGCAGGGGCATCGGCATAGTCGAGGCCCCGCGCGGAACGCTCTACCACGAGTATCACATAAACCGGGACGGGGTCGTTGACAAGGCTGTCTGCATAATACCGACTGCCCAGAACTTAAGATCCATTGAGGCTGATCTAAAACACCTTGTGCCAATGATTATTGACAAATCAAAGGAGGAAATAAGAAAAACGATTGAAATGCTCGTAAGGGCATACGACCCTTGCATATCATGCTCAACCCACTACATGGATGTCAGATTCGTCTAAATGAACATAACCATCGCAAGAAAACAAATATTAGACAGGATCCTTGAGCGGAAAAGCAAGAAGTCCTTGAGGCCCGACGACATAGACCTCAAGGCCATGCTCCGGGAGATACTCGCGTGGGCAAACCGGTTTACCCCTTCGGAATCGGGGTCAATACTGCTTGACGACCCGATATTGACCTCCCAGCGGAGGAAAAGGGGGCTTCTTTACTTTGTCGCATGCTACGGAAAAGGCTCTGCCGGCATTATAAACACGGCCATACCGGCCGGCATCGGCATAGCGGGCCGCACATATTCAACAGGCAGACCATACATAAGCAGAAGCGTTAAAAAAAACCGGCACTTTTACTCGGAGATTGACAAAAAGACGAAATACGCCTCAAAATCCATAATATGCGCCCCTATTAACATAAGGGGCGCCACCATCGGCGTTATTGAACTTATAAACTGCACTAAAAAAATCAACTACAACAGGGACGATCTTAAGCTCCTTGAGATCTTCGCCGAATACACCTCAACGCTGATACAGAACTCCCTTGACGCGAAAAAGTTCGGCAATATGTCAATCAAGGACAATCTAACCGGCCTTTACAATGACAGATATTTCTACGACAGGCTCACGAAGGACGTGCAGAACGCGCTCAAAAACAATAAGGACGTAAGCCTTGTTTTCATGGATATAGACAAGTTTAAGGAAGTCAACGACTCGCACGGGCATCTTGCCGGAAGCCGCGTCTTGACCGAGGTCGGCCTGATACTCCTTGAATGCACCGGCAACACCAATTCAAAGGCAATAAGATACGGGGGCGACGAGTTCATCGTGATAATGCCCGACACAAACGCCACAGAGGCGGAAAAATTCGCAAACGCCTTGAGAAAAACCATTGAAGACAATATATTCCTAAGGCACAGATACAGCGGGGAAAAAGCAATCTGGCTTAAAGGCCTGCTGACGGCATCAATGGGGGTTGCTTCCCTAAGGGCCAATATCGCGGCAAAGGGCACGGCAATTGAGATACGCGATTCGCTTATAAAACAGGCTGACACGGCCATGTATAATTCAAAGAAAAACGGCAAAAACATGGTCACGGTCGCGCTGCCTAAGGCATTGCGTTTATACCCCGGCAAGACCCCTCGCAATACCTAATACAAAACCTCATATAAAACCAATAACTAATTGTTTTTACTATATTTTTATTTATAGAACTATGGCCTATTGACGCGCCTTGCGTAGGGGATTATAATATAAATAGATACAGGAAAAACTCTGAACACAGACAATAAAATACGGACAAAATATTCATCAGGAGGTGATATGTATGTTTGAACTCAAGAAATGGGATCCGATGAAAGAGCTGAGCATTATCCAGAGGGACATGGATGAGTTCTTCAGGCGCATGTTCGGCACGGTCAGGTCGATTGGCTTTCTTAAAAGAGAGCTGCCGAGGATGCCTGTTTATCCGGCTGTTGACATGTTCATGAAGGAAGGAAAACTCGTTGTCCACGCAGAACTGCCGGGCATTAACCCGAAGGATGTTGATGTGTCCGTAACCGGCAATGTACTTACGATAAGGGGTGAGAGAAAGGCCAGATGGGAGGAGAAAAAAGAGGGTTGCCTTGTTACAGAGACCTCTTACGGTTCATTTGAGAGGTCCATAGAGCTCCCTGACGGCGTTGACACGACTCGGTGCACTGCGGGTTACAAAGACGGCATCCTTGAACTCTCAATGCCGGCAGAGGCCAAGGCGCTCCCGAAGAAGGTGCGGATAGAAGTGGAAGGCGAGACGACCAAGGAGAAGGAGTCAAAGAAGGTAGCTTAAGAACGGCATAACATCTAAGCGCCCGGTCTTGTTTAAAAAGGGGCCGGGTTTTTGCATTTCAGTCACACTGCCCTGCAAGTTGCTTGTTCACCTTATTCGGTTTTATCCACACTTAAGCTGATAAAAAAAGTAGCCGACGCCTTGCGGGGGATAGTGCGCCTTTTTTTAATCTCATCCGCTTGGATTGTTTTTTCCAACTTGTCCACAAGCGCGTCTTTTCACAAAAGGGCCGTAAAATCAACAGGTATGGGAATGCGGCATTCTTGCGGTTATCATGCCTTCTGCGGCCACAAGATCATCTGTCTGGTTCTTCTTACAACCTCATGCAGTCTTCGGCGGCCACCGGCGTCCGCTATGCTTACAACGGATTGCCTCGGTCTAAGCGGCAAAACGGTTTTTATAAACCTATTTTTTCAATCAACATCTCCCTTAACAAACCCCTGTGGCAGGTTGTCTCCTCCCTGCACATGCACATAAGGGTTACGCTTTCCAGCCTGTCTTGTTTTACAATTTCAATCAATCCGTTCATAGCCTTTTTCTTTTCTTCCGTCTTATGCTCGTTGAGATATGCTTTCTCAAACACAACCCAGGGGACAAGGCCCTGTTTCCATTTCTTTATAAGCCCGGGCGAAGGGCCGAGGTCTTTTAGCCATAAATCCGCCTCGTTCTTTTTTACGCCCCTCGGCCAATACCTTGTTACAAGCACCCTTAAGCCGTCTTCATCTGCCCTTGGCTCGTATATTGACTTTGTCTTTACCGCCGCCATTGCCCCGCGCCCCTTCGGCGTTTTGCCCAAGCCTTCCCGTGAAATACTCAATCGTCCTTTTAAGGCCGTGCTCAAGCGCGACAGTCGGCTCCCAGCCAAGCTCTTTTTTCGCAAGGCTTATGTCGGGCTGCCTCTGAAGCGGGTCGTCCTTCGGGAGTTTTTTAAACACAATCTTAGAGGAACTCCCTGTCATGCGCTTTACGATGTCGGCAAGCTCAAGCACCTTAAACTCGGACGGATTCCCGAGGTTTACCGGGCCGCTTAGCCCGTCCTTGCCCATCATCCTTATCATTGCCTCAACCAGATCGTCCACATAACAGAAAGACCGCGTCTGGGAGCCGTCTCCGTAAACGGTAATGTCCGCGCCTTTAAGGGCCTGCACGATGAAATTGCTAACGACCCTGCCGTCGTTCTCAAGCATCCTCGGGCCGTAGGTATTGAAAATCCTAACGACCCTTACGTCAACGCTGTTCTGGCTGTTATACGCGAACATCAGGGTCTCGGCGCACCTCTTGCCCTCGTCATAACACGCGCGCGGGCCGATGGGGTTTGTGTTGCCCCAGTAGTCCTCTTTTTGCGGATGCACGAGCGGGTTGCCGTAGACCTCCGAGGTTGACGCCTGAAGCATCCTTGCCCGCACGCGCTTCGCAAGCCCGAGCATGTTAAGCGTGCCCATGACATTGGTCTTTATCGTCTTAACCGGGTTATACTGGTAATGAACCGGGGAGGCGGGACACGCGAGGTTGTATATCTCGTCAATCTCAAGGAGTATCGGCTCCGTCACATCGTGCCTCAAAAGCTCAAAAAGCGGATTTTCAAGGAGATGCACTACATTTTCCCGCCTGCCCGTAAAAAAATTATCAAGGCATAAGACCTCATTGTTGTCTTCAATGAGCCTTTCGCAAAGGTGCGAGCCTATGAAGCCCGCCCCGCCCGTTACAAGTATCCTCTTATGTGCCAAGTCCTATACAACCCCCTTTCCATTACCAAATCATCTCCCGAAAAATTCCGCGATCATGCCCACGGCATATCCCTGCTCCACTGCGCCAAGCTCAGGAT
>JBBTGV010000095.1:0-12451 GCA_038041305.1 Deltaproteobacteria bacterium
CGCGCGCTGAGCAATGCGGCCTTGTCGCTGCTAAGGGCGTTTATGCCGTTTAAGAGGTTTTTAAAGGTCTGCTTGTCAATCCACAGCTCCCCCTTATGAACAGCCCTTATTGCCTTTGCGAGAAGACCTGAGTTCGCGTTGCACAGGAGCACCCCGTTTATTTTTTTCCGCAGTATCGTTGAAACAAGGTTGTCCCTGCCTAAGTTCGTGTCAAAGAGGATGAATTGGAATTTTTTGTTTGCGTTTTCTATGCCGGGAAAGGAATTATAAAGCGTTATAAAATCCGTCAGTATGATGTCGGGATTTACGGCCTTGAGCTTTTCAATGGTATACGCGGCTTCCGGGTTGCCTATCTCTATGATTTGCAAGTCTTTTTCATTGTCAAGGAGCCTTTTAACGCCCTCTGAGAATATCAGGTTGCTGAAAGAAAGCATAAGTTTTATGCTCATGTCGTAGGTGTCCCTATGTGTTTCTCTTGGCTGTTTAATTTTTTATGCAAGAAAATCTTAGCACAATATAAAGCGTTTGCAAGCCATTTTTATCTTCTCAACAGACCTTATGCAGGGCTGCGCGCGATTAAATTGGGGAATTTTAGTTTTTTCGGCGTTATTATAAACATCGTCAAAGATCGCGATTCACTAAAGATTTTTGTTTTAAGTTAAAGGCAATGCAGTATTAAATGATTTGTTAAGGGACTTTTGGCTCAAGGCGGATTAAGCCTTAAATATTTGGCTGGGGGACTAGGATTCGAACCTAGATAAACGAGTTCAGAGCCCGTTGTCCTGCCGTTAGACGATCCCCCAATTCCATTAGATACGAGGCTGGCAAGCGTTGTTTTATAATCTGATACAGCAGGCTGTCACGCCGCCGTAAATAGCGGGCACCCGATTAATTTATTGAAAACACCCTGAATAGTCAAGCAAATTGTATTGACAACGAAAAATCAAATCTTGTATACTTATAAGTCTTTATATTTTAATATGAATATTATAGCGATAAAATGGAATAAATATGAAGATAGCGCTTCAAGACATCCCCGACACAGGCCTTGTGTTAGACGTAGCAGAGGAGGCTGCCAAGCTTGAGGCGATTCAAAAAGGCTTAAGCCATGCTGAGTTTAAATTCGCATCGCCCGTGATGATGCATCTTGAGATTCTTTCAACAGGGCTTGACGTGAACGTGTCCGGGGACATAAAGACGGAGCTTCAATTTTCCTGCAGCCGGTGCCTTAAGGAATTCAGGCAGGCGTTTGAGGGCAGTTTCAACGTCTTTTACACAAAGCAGGCTGAAAAGGCGCGTGAAAAAGAGCTTAAGCCGTCCGAGATAGAAGTAAACGAGCTTGCGGCCGACGAGCTTGACACAACCGAGATCGCATTTGCGCAGATCGCGCTTGAGGCCCCTATCAAGCCCATGTGCAATGAAGATTGCAGGGGCCTTTGCCCAAGTTGCGGGGCTGATTTGAATTCAGGGCAATGCAGATGCGGCGCGCATGAAAAGACAGACCCGAGGTTCGCGGGGCTGAAGGATTTTAAAATAAAAAACAATAAAAAAAGAGGTGCATAAATATGCCGAATCCTAAGAAAAGACATTCAAGGTGCAAAAGGATGCAAAGGAGAAGCCATGACGCCCTTACGGCGCCGGCGGTCTCAAAATGTCCGCAGTGCGGAGAACCGAAGAGGCCGCATCAGGTCTGTCCAAGCTGCGGCACATACAGGGGCATGGCCGTCATAAAGAAGGAAGAAGGTGAGTAATCGTCCATCTTAAACACATGAAGATAGCCGTTGACGCGATGGGCGGGGATAACGCCCCTGAGGCGGTGGTAGAGGGAAGCGTTCTCGCGGCCGAGGAATATTCGGTGCCCATCGTGCTCGTGGGCGACGAGGCACGGGTCAATGCAGAGCTTAAGAAATACCGCAAAAACCCTTATATCACGATAAGGCACGCCTCTGAAGTCATCGCAATGGACGAATCCCCGACCCAGTCGGTGAGGAAAAAAAAGGATTCATCCCTGAGGGTCTGCTTTGACCTCGTAAGGGATGGTTCGGCGGACGCCGTGGTGAGCGCCGGCAATTCCGGGGCCGCGATGGCGGCCGGCATTTTCCTTTTCAGGAAGTTGACGGGGGTTGAGAGGCCGGCGATTGCCGTGTCCGTACCGACCATGAAAGGCTCGGCTGTTCTTATTGACGTCGGAGGAAATGTTGACTGCAAACCCATGCACCTTACCCAGTTCGCGATAATGGGGGCGGCCTACGCGAGGTATGCGTTAAAGAAGGACAGGCCAAAGGTCGGGCTCCTCTCCAACGGGGAGGAGGAGGCAAAGGGCAACGAGCTTACAAGGGAGTCCCACGCGCTTATAAAAAAGACCTCCGTGAATTATGTCGGATACGTTGAGGGGAGGGACATATACAGGGGCGATATTGACGTCGTCGTTACGGACGGGTTTGTCGGCAATATCGTTTTAAAGCTTTCCGAAGGGCTTGTTGAGGCGGTAACCGCGATGCTTACGAAAGAGATTAAGGCGTCCGTTTCATCCAAGCTCGGATACATGCTCTCAAAGGGCGCGTTTAAGAGCCTGAAAAAAAAGATAGACTATGCGGAGTACGGGGGCGCGCCGCTGCTCGGCATTGACGGCGTGTGCATAATCAGCCACGGGAGATCCAACGCAAAGGCCATAAAAAACGCAATCCTAAGGGCGAGCGAATACCTTGCTACGAACGTAAATGCCCATATCGTTGAAGAAATCGGAAAGAACATGGGGACTGAGAGGGTTAAATCCGGCTCAGGCGCGACCCTCGGTTAGCCTATGCTGAGATCAAGGGTGATTGGCACAGGCTCGTACGCGCCGGACAAGGTCGTGTCAAACAACGATCTTAAGGCCGTGGTTGAGACCTCGGATGAGTGGATTTCAACAAGGACCGGCATCAGGCAAAGGCGGGTGTGCACGAACGACACATCCGCGACAATGGCGGTCAAGGCCTCGCTAAAGGCGATAAAGGCGGCAGGCATAGCCCCGGAGGATATCGGCCTTATCGTGGTCGGCACCGTGACCCCGCCGCTTGTGTTTCCTTCAATAGCCTGCCTGATACAGGCCGAGCTTGGCATAAAAGGCGGGGTGCCCGCCTTTGACGTCTCCGCCGCCTGCTCGGGTTTTTTGTACGCACTTGACATTGCGGACAAGTATATAAAGTCAGGCCCTTTCAAGACAGCGCTTGTCGTCGGGGTGGATCAGTTCTCAAGGCTCCTTGACTGGTCCGACAGGAATACCTGCGTGCTTTTCGGCGACGGCGCGGGCGCGGTCGTGTTGAGGGCTGAGGACACCGAAAAAGGGATCTTGTCCTGCCACATACATTCCGACGGGAGATACTGGGAGCTTCTCTATGTGCCGGGCTCAATCAGGCCGTGCAGGTTTGAAAACACGGCTGATGCGCCCGAGCCTTACCTGAAGATGAACGGCAACGAGACCTTCAGGTTGGCAGTAAGGACAATGGGGGACGCCATCACGGAGGTTATGGAGCGCAATAATCTAAAGAAGGACGACATCGGGCTTCTCATACCGCATCAGGCGAACATACGGATAATAAACGCCGCAAAGGAAAGGCTGAAACTCCCTGATGAAAAGGTCTATACTAATCTTGACAAATACGGCAACACATCCGCCGGCTCTATCCCGCTTGCGCTTGATGAGGCGCTCGGCTCCGGTAGGATAAAGGATAACGACATTGTCCTGTTCGTTGCGTTCGGCGGGGGCCTCACCTGGGCGTCCGCCGCGATGAGGTGGTAGGGTGACCGTCAATAAAACGGCCTTTTTATTCCCAGGACAGGGCTCCCAGCACCTCGGCATGGGCAGGAGCCTTTACGACTCGTCAAGGGCGGCAAAGGACGCGTTTATTGAGGCATCCGACGCGCTTGGTTTTGACCTCGCGGACGTCTGCTTTAACGGCCCGGAAGAAAGGCTTAATTCAACCGAGGTCACGCAACCGGCCCTTCTTGCGGCAGGCATTGCCGCGTTAAGGGTCTTTAACGAGAACTTCTCTTTGGCCCCGGCGTATATGGCGGGCCACAGCCTCGGCGAATACACGGCCCTTGTCGCGGCAGGGGCCATTCAATTCAGGGACGCCGTCAGGGTGGTGAGGCTGCGCGGGGTGTTCATGCAGGAGGCCGCGCCCTTGGGCGCGGGCATGATGGCGGCCATACTCGGCCTCGGGATTGAGCGGGTTGCCGAGGCGTGCGAAAAGGCAACTACGGCTGATTCAATAGCCGTGCCTGCAAACATCAACAGCCCGGAGCAGATTGTTATTTCAGGCCATAAAGAGGCTGTCCAAAGGGCCATTGAGATTGCAAAGGGCATGGGCGCGAAAAAGGCCGTGTTGCTTCCTGTAAGCGTGCCGTCGCACTCGCCCCTTATGTCAGAAGCCGCGAAAAGGCTTGAGCGAGAGCTTGCCGCAATTGAGATAAAGGACCTGGATACGCCGCTTATTTCCAATGTTGAGGCAGTGCCGGTTACGAGCGCGGCTGACATAAGGGGGCTTCTTGTAAGGCAGCTTACAAGCCCTGTAAGATGGGTGGACGTAATAAGGCGCATAAGAAAAGAAGGCGTTGATACCGTGATAGAGATAGGGCCCGGCAGGGTTTTAACCGGGCTTGCAAAACGGATTGAGGCGGGGTTCGGCGCCTGCCTTAATCTGGGCGCGATTGAGGAAATTGAAAAAATAAGGGCCTCATTGGGCGGCGTTTGATTTGTCCATGCTTATCATTTGCAAACAACGGGAGGGAATATGCAGGTAATGGATAGGGTTTCGCTTGTTACGGGCGCGGGTCAGGGCATAGGAAAATCCATAGCCCTCGCCCTTGCATCCTACGGGTCTGATGTCGCGTGCGCCGACATAAGCCTTGAAAAGGCAGAGCAGACCGCAAGGGAGGTGCGGAACATGGGCAGGAAGGGCCTTGCGATAAAGGTTGACGTGACGAACCTTAAGGAAACAGAGGCAATGGCCGAGAGGTGCTTTAAGGAGCTTGAGGCCCTGCACATACTCGTCAACAACGCGGGCATCACAAAGGACGGGCTCATATTAAGGATGACCGAGGAGGACTGGGACAGCGTCCTTGACGTAAACCTGAAGGGCGCGTTCAACTGCACGAAGTCTGCCGTTAAATACATGACAAAGCAGAAGTGGGGCCGCATAATCAACATATCGTCCGTTGTCGGGCTTATGGGGAACGCCGGGCAGGCGAATTATTCCGCGAGCAAGGCGGGCCTTATAGGGCTTACAAAGACGATAGCACGCGAGCTTGCGAGCAGGAACATAACGTGCAACGCCGTCGCGCCGGGTTTTATAGAGACCGCCATGACCTCCGCGCTTCCCGACAAGCACAAGGAGGAGCTTCTAAAGCAGATCCCGCTGGCGAGATTCGGCGGGGCGAACGACATTGCGATGGCCGTGCTGTTCCTCGCGTCCTCTTCCTCGGGCTACATAACCGGACACGTGCTAACGGTTGACGGGGGGCTGAGCATTTAGCGGGGGAATCCCCATCACGGCCTTGCGGCGGGCATAAATATTTGACAACTCGCCAAATAGGTGTTATACAGATAAAAATCAAAATTATTGAGGAGGTAGGAGATGTCTTCAGTTGAAAATAAGGTAAAAAAGATAATCATGGACAGGCTTGACGTGTCGGAGTCGGAGGTGACTTCTCAGGCGTCTTTCGTGGATGATCTCGGCGCCGATTCCCTTGATATCGTTGAGATGGTTATGGCGTTTGAAGAGGAGTTCTCAATTGAGATACCGGACGAGGACGCGGAGAAGATAAAAAACGTTCAGGACGTCATTGACTACGTGCAGAAAAAGACGTCCAAGTAGGGTTTTGAGGCTTTCCGGCAGAGACTTAAGGCCATAGCGCCTGACATGGCCGGCCCGATAAACATTCAATAAGCATAACGGACCCTGCCTTTGAGTCTTGACTTAAAGGCAGGGTCTTATTGTCCTTGGGGGTTTTGGAGATCGCCGTTGGTTTTTATGGCAACAGAAAAGATTTTTGAAAAAAGGAAGGGCTGATGAGAAGGGTTGTCGTTACCGGGCTTGGGATGGTCTGCCCCCTTGGAACAGGGGTTGACAGGTCGTGGGAGGCGTGCAAGAAAGGCCTGTCCGGCATCCGCGCCATTACGAGGTTTGACGCCGCGGGATTTCCCGTGCGCATAGCTGGAGAGGTGCCTGACTACAGCTATGCGGATACGATTGAGAAAAAAGAGGTAAAAAAGATGGACCTCTTTATACAGTATGCGGTTACGGCAAGCGTTATGGCTTACAATGACTCCGGGTTTAAGATAACCGAGGAGAATGCCGACAGGGTCGGGGTTTACGTGGGCGCAGGCATAGGGGGGTTGCCTGCCATTGAGCACTGGCACAATGTGCTCAAGGAAAAAGGGCCGGACAGGATTACGCCGTTTTTCATACCCATGGTCATAATAAATCTCGCATCCGGGCAGATATCAATAAAGCTCGGGGCGCAAGGGCCCAACAGCTGCGCTGTTACGGCCTGCGCGACAGGCACGCACTCAATAGGCGACGCCTTCAGGCTCATACAGACAGGGGCCGCGGACGCGATGCTTGCCGGGGGCACGGAGTCAACGATTACCCCGCTTTGCGTGGCGGGGTTTAACGCGATGACGGCGCTTTCAAAAAGGAACGACGAGCCGGCAAGGGCAAGCAGGCCGTTTGACAGGGACAGGGACGGTTTTGTCATCGGCGAGGGCGCGGGCATTCTGTTCCTTGAAGAATTAGGCTCAGCCCGGAAAAGGGGCGCGAGGATATACGCGGAGGTGGCCGGATACGGGCTTAATTCCGACGCATTTCACATGACGACGCCGTCTCCCGAAGGCCTTGGCGCCCAAAAGTGCATGACAATAGCGCTTAAGGATGCGGGGTTAAACCCTGAAGACATAGGATACATCAATGCCCACGGCACATCAACGCATTACAATGATTTGTACGAGACCATGGCGATTAAAAAGGCCTTCGGGGGGCACGCCAAAAAATTAGCCGTAAGCTCCACAAAAAGCATGACAGGCCACCTTTTAGGCGCCGCTGGTGGGGTTGAGGCCGTCTTCAGCGTCCTTGCCATCAAGGACGGCGTCCTGCCTCCAACAATAAACTATGACACCCCGGACCCGGAATGCGACCTTGACTATGTGCCGAACGTTGCAAGGGATGCAAATATAAAGGCCGCGATGTCAAACTCATTCGGCTTCGGCGGGACAAACGCCGTGATTGTGTTCAAGGGCGTTTAACTTGATGCCAGGTTTTGATACAATAACGATATGGAAAAGATTGCGATAGCGTCGGACCACGCCGGCAGGGAGCTTAAGGACGACCTCAGGGAGTATATAGACTCCATCGGCATTGAGGCCGTTGACATGGGCGTCAATAACGACGAATCGGTTGATTATCCCGATTACGGAAGCCCGGTGGCGGAAAAGGTCTCAACAGGCGAGTTTGCCAAGGCCATACTCATATGCGGTACAGGGGTCGGCATGAGCATACTTGCGAACAAGTATGCCGGCGTGCGCGCCGCGCTCGTTGGCGACGTGTACACGGCAAGGATGGCAAAGGAGCACAATGACGCGAACATACTCGTCATCGGCGGCCGCGTTATCGGCAAGGGGCTCGCAAGGGAGATGGTCAAGACATGGCTTGAGACGAGGTTTCAGGGCGGCAGGCACCAGAGAAGGCTTGACAAGATAAGGGATATAGAGGAAAAGCAGGGCAGGTAGGCCGGCCCTGTCATTTTTCAGGCACGGAGGTTGCAAAAAATATGTCTTTTTTGAAAAAATCAGACCCGGATGTCTACGAGGCGATAAGGCTTGAGACGATCAGGCAGGAGTTTAAGCTTGAGCTGATAGCATCCGAGAACTATGTGAGCGAAGAGGTGCTTGAGGCGGCTGGCTCCATAATGACGAACAAGTACGCCGAGGGATATCCAGGCAAGAGATACTACGGCGGGTGCGAGTATGTTGACATAGTTGAAAGGCTCGCCATAGAAAGGGCAAAGAGGCTTTTCGGGTGCGACCACGTCAATGTCCAGCCACATTCGGGCTCGCAGGCGAACATGGCGGTGTGCATGTCAATACTAAAGCCCGGGGATTCCATCATGGGCATGAACCTGACCCACGGCGGGCATTTGACCCACGGAAGCCCGGTCAACTTCTCAGGGCAGCTCTATAACGTCGCTTTTTACGGGGTAAGGCGCGATGACCACAGGATTGACATGGACGAGGTAAGGCGTCTTGCAAAGGAAAAAAGGCCCAAGCTCATTATCGTAGGCGCAAGCGCGTATCCGAGGACAATAGATTTTAGCGCGTTCAGGGCAATTGCGGACGAGGCCGGGGCAATGCTCATGGTTGACATCGCGCACATAGCGGGCCTTGTCGTGGCGGGGCTTCACCCAAGCCCGGTGCCGGTAGCCGAGTTCGTCACGACAACGACGCATAAGACCTTAAGGGGCCCGAGGGGCGGCGTTATCATGTGCAAGGAAGGCCATGCAAAGACGCTGGATAAGGAGATATTCCCGGGCATACAGGGCGGCCCGCTTATGCACATAATCGCCGCAAAGGCGGTTGCCTTTAAGGAGGCATTAAGCCCGGAGTTTAAGCTCTACCAGAGGCAGATCCTTGAAAACGCTAAAACCCTTGCGGACGGGCTTATCAACAGGGGTTTCAGGCTGATTTCAGGCGGCACGGACAATCATCTAATGCTCGTTGACCTTAATCCGCAGGATGTTACCGGAAAAGAGGCCGAGGAGGCGCTTGGCAAGGCCGGCATAACGGTAAACAAGAACACCATACCGTTTGAGGAGAAAAGCCCTTTTGTTACGAGCGGGATAAGGATAGGCGTGCCTGCCGCAACGACAAGGGGCATGAAGGTAAAGGAGATGGACGCGATAGCCGGGTTTATTGACAGGGCGATAAAGGCAAGGCGCGACGAGGCCGCTCTTTCAAGGATAAAGGACGAGGTAAGGGAATTCTGCGAGGCGTTTCCGTTCTATGAGAACAGGCTTAAGCAGGCGACATTATAAGGGGCGCTAAAAAAAAAGACGGGGCCTCATTATCGTGAAAGCCCGTCTTGTTTTTGTCTCTTTAAATGCCCTTTTACAGCAGCTGGCCGGCGGCGAGCGCTGCAAGCGAAAAGACTATTGTAACCGCCAGATAAAGCGCTTCTGCAATCCGCATGTTGTTTTTCATGTTTGTCCTCCTTTTTTTGGATTCTTTGCCTGTTAAATTCTTCTTTCGTCTCTTAATCTGCTTCCATTATACATTGCGGAACATTAAAGCGGCCTTAAACAAAGGCCTGCCCCGCGTTAAAAAAACCCTCGGCAGTGCTTGAATCCAACGATGAAATCTGTTAATTTCATCCGATGGATTTTATCCTCGCATTCGGGGGTACGCACAGGGTGCTGAAGGCAGAGGCCGCGTTAAAGCGCTCTGCGCTGAATTTCAGGCTCCTGCCTGCGCCGAAGGAGCTTTCAAAATACTGCGGCCTCGTCATTTCATTGAAAGAGGAGCACCTCGGAGAGGCGCTCGTCGTGCTCAAGGAGGCGGGCTTGGAGCCAAAGGCAATTTACATGAAGGAAGGCGGGGAATATGTTAAAATGTGATTTTTGCGGAAGAGAGGCCGAGACTGTCTTAAGGGTCGCTATTGACAGGGACTACGACAGGCTCACCGTAAGGCACGAGAAAAGATACGCCTGCAAAGAGTGCTCGGAGAAAAAGGAAAGAGAGAGGCTGGAAAGGGCAAAGAAGGCTGCCCTGAAAAAAGACTGACCGCGCATGGAGAACTGACTGCATATGGATATTAGAGGGGCGAGAAAAAGGCTTCCTGTCTGGGCGAGAAAAAGGCTCGGCGACCCCAGGGACATCCACAGGATTAAGGCAATATTGCGGTCAAGGGGGCTACATACCGTGTGCGAGTCTGCTCGGTGCCCGAACATCGGGGAGTGTTTTTCAAAGCCGACCGCGACATTCATGATACTCGGAGACGCGTGCACGAGGAGGTGCGCGTTCTGCGGCGTGGGCAAGGGGGCCGTCATGCCGCCTGACAGGGACGAGCCGCAAAACATAGCCGTAACCGCAAAGGAAATGGGGCTTAAGCACGTTGTAATAACGTCCGTGACAAGGGACGACCTCGCTGACGGCGGGGCGGACCACTTTGCCTTGACAATAAGGGCGCTTAAGGATACGATTTCCGGAATTTCAGTTGAGGTCTTGACCCCGGACTTCAAGGGCTGCGCTTACGCGCTTAAGACGGTGCTTAAGGCGGGCCCGGACATCTTCAATCATAACCTTGAAACCGTAAGGTCCCTTTACGGCGTGGTAAGGCCTGATGCCGTCTATGAAAGGTCCCTTGAAGTGCTTGAAAGGGCAAAGGCATGCGGGGCTTTTACCAAATCGGGCATAATGGTAGGGCTTGGCGAGACAGGCCCGGAGGTAAGGGGGCTTCTCGGCGACCTTAAATCAGCCGGGTGCGATGCCGTTACCATAGGGCAGTACCTAAGGCCCTCGTTAAAAAACCTTGAGGTAAGGCAGTATGTCCCCCCCGAGGTCTTCGGCGAATACGAGGAGTATGGACATAGCATAGGCATTAAAAACATGTATTCAGGGGTGTTCGTGAGAAGCTCGTACAATGCGGAGAAGCTCATCGGGTTATAAAAGATTCGCTTGCCACGGGAGACCGGATTAAAAATGTCAAATGAGGAATTTCACAGGATAAAGAGGCTGCCGCCTTATGTGTTCAACATCGTAACAGAGCTTAAGGCCGCGGCAAGGAAAAGGGGCGAGGATATAATTGACTTCGGCATGGGCAACCCGGACCAGCCCACGCCCAAGCATGTCGTTGACAAGCTCCTTGAGTCGGCCCAGAATCCGAGGAATCACAGGTACTCGGCCTCCAAAGGCATATATAAGCTCAGGCTTGCCATAGCCGACTGGTATAAGAGGAGATACGATGTTGATATTGACCCCGACACCGAGGCGATAGCGACGATCGGGTCAAAGGAGGGCATCGCGCACCTCGCGCTTGCGATAATAGGGCCCGGGGACGTGGTCTTTGTCCCCAATCCCACATACCCCATTCACACGTACGCGGCAATCATCGCGGGCGGGGATGTCAGGAGCATCCCGCTTCTGCCGGGGGTTGATTTTTTTGAGGAGATTAAAAAGGCGACCATTCAGACATGGCCGAAGCCAAAGCTCCTTGTTATAAATTTTCCCCACAACCCCACGACAGAGGTCGTTGAAAAGGACTTTTTCGTAAAGATAGTTGAGTTCGCGAAGGAGCACGGGCTTCTTGTGATACACGACCTTGCTTACGCGGACATAGTGTTTGACGGATACAGGGCGCCGAGCTTTCTTGAGGTGCCGGGGGCAAAGGACATCGGCGTTGAGTTCTTCACGCTTTCAAAGAGCTACAACATGCCGGGGTGGAGGGTAGGCTTCGCCGTGGGGAATAAAAAGCTCATAGCCGCGCTTACGAGGATAAAGAGCTACCTTGACTACGGCATGTTCCAGCCCATCCAGATTGCCGCCATAATCGCCTTGAACGGCCCGCAGGACTGCGTATCCGAGATATGCGGCATTTACGAGTCAAGGAGGGACGCGCTTGTTGAGAGTTTTTCAAAGGCCGGCTGGGACATTGTGAAACCAAAGGCGACCATGTTCGTCTGGGCAAGGATACCGGATCGTCTAAGGTCCATGAAGTCGCTTGAGTTTTCAAAATATCTTCTTGCAAAGGCAAAGGTCGCGGTCTCCCCGGGCATAGGGTTCGGCGAATACGGGGACGATTACGTGAGGATGGCCCTTGTTGAGAACGAGCAGAGGATAAGGCAGGCCGCAAAGTGCATTAAAAAGGCCCTTGAACTTGACGCAAAGGCCGCGAAAGAATTTATTTCAAAATAGGGTTTACGGCTAAGGACATGCGGAGAATAAACATAGGGCTGTTAGGCCTCGGCACGGTGGGTACCGGTGTGGCGAGGATACTTAAGGAAAACGCCTCCGTGATAAGCGGCAAGCTCGGGGCCGAGGTTGTCCTTAAAAAGATCGCTGACAGGGACATTGAGCGGGACAGGGGCATAAAGATTGACGCGGGCGTGCTGACAACCGACGCGGCCGGGGTTATTGACGACCCGGACATTGCAATAGTGATTGAGCTTATCGGAGGCACTGGCGCGGCAAGGGATTTCATGCTGAGGGCCATAAAAAACGGCAAGCATGTCGTTACCGCGAACAAGGCCCTTTTGTCAACGCACGGCAGGGAGATATTTGAGGCCGCGTCAAGGGAAGGGGTTGACATCGGATTTGAGGCGAGCGTCGGGGGCGGCATCCCGATTATAAAGGCCATGCGGGAGGGGCTTGCGGCAAACAGGATTGACTCCATCTACGGCATAATAAACGGCACTTCAAACT
>JBBTGV010000096.1:0-19156 GCA_038041305.1 Deltaproteobacteria bacterium
ATCGTTGACACATACGGGGGCCACGGAAGCCACGGCGGGGGCGCGTTTTCGGGCAAAGACCCCTCAAAGGTCGACAGGTCCGCGTCGTACCTTGCAAGGTATGTCGCGAAGAACGTAGTCAAGGCGGGCCTTGCCCGCGAGTGCGAGGTGCAGCTTGCGTACGCAATAGGCGTGGCCGACCCGGTATCCGTCATGGTGGACACGTTCGGCACGGAAAAGATACCCGTTGAAAAGATAGAGGAGCTTATAAAGAAGAACTTCAGGATGAAGCCGTCCGAGCTTATAAAGGACCTGGACCTCTTAAGGCCCATATACAGGGAGACGGCCGCGTACGGGCACTTTGGAAGGCCGGGATTCAAGTGGGAGCAGACCGACAAGGCAGAGGCCTTGAAAAAGGCGGCGGGCATATAATTTTTTCAGGCCGCATAGAGAACATAAGGCGGATTTTTTCCGGAAGCGCGGGTCTTGGCGGCAATTTGCGGCAAGGTTTTACATTAAAAGCAATTGGAGGGTAGAGGATAAATGGACCATCATGTGAAGGATTTGAATTTAAGCGCAAAGGGCAGGAACAGGATTGAATGGGCCGAGAGGGATATGCCCGTTTTAAGGAAGATAAAGGAGAATTTTTCAAAGAAAAAGCCGCTGAAGGGGCTTCGCATCGCGGCCTGCCTGCATGTGACGACGGAGACCGCGAATCTCGCCATAACGCTTAAGGCAGGGGGCGCGGACGTTGTGCTGTGCGCGTCAAACCCCTTAAGCACGCAGGACGATGTCGCGGCATCCCTTGTCAAGGATTTTGGAATGCCGGTTTACGCGATAAAGGGCGAGGACAACAAGACCTATTACAAGCACATAAACGCGGCCCTTGACGTCAGGCCGAACATCACGATGGACGACGGCGCCGACCTCGTCTCCGTGATACACACAAAGAGAAAAGACCTCGCAAAGGACGTCATAGGCTCAACAGAGGAAACCACGACCGGCGTAATAAGGCTTAAGAGCCTTGCCGCGGAGAAGCTCCTTATGTTTCCGGTTATAGCCGTCAACGACGCGTCAACAAAGCACTTCTTTGACAACCGCTACGGCACGGGCCAGTCAACCATAGACGGCATCTTAAGGGCTACGAACAGGCTTCTCGCGGGTTCAATATTCGTCGTGGCCGGCTACGGCTGGTGCGGCAAGGGCCTTGCAATGAGGGCGAGCGGGCTTGGGGCGAATGTGGTCGTAACCGAAATAGACCCGCTTAAGGCCCTTGAGGCGGTCATGGACGGCTACAGGGTAATGCCCATATCAGAGGCGGCAAAGATCGGGGACATATTCTGCACGGTCACGGGCAACATAAATGTCATAAGGAAGGAACACTTCCTTACGATGAAGGACGGGGCGATTGTAAGCAATTCTGGGCATTTTAACGTTGAACTGGACCTTGAGGGGCTTTCAAGCGTTGCGCGTTCAAGGAGGATTATAAGGGATTTCGTTGAGGAATACGAGCTTAAGAACAGGAAAAGGGTATGCGTCCTCGGAGACGGCCGTCTCATCAACCTTGCGTCGGCAGAGGGGCATCCCGCCAGCGTTATGGACATGAGTTTCGCGAATCAGGCGCTTGCCGCAGACTACCTTGCAAAGGAATGGAAGGGCCTTAAGAAAGAGGTCTACATAGTGCCCCTTAAGATAGACAGGGAGATTGCAAGGCTAAAACTGCAGTGCCTCGGCATGAAGATAGACGCATTGACCGCTGAGCAGAAAAAATACCTTGCATCATGGGAAATGGGCACATAGCGGAGGCGCCATTTTAGAGATCCACTGGCGGGGTTTTGTCGTTAAAACCCCGCCTTTTTTGTTTAAAGCGGCCTTTTTTAAAGGGTCTTTACATTTTTGGGCCGGCATGATAGCATATAGACTGCCAACTCAGGCTGATAAAAGGGGTTTTTGTCTTTTTGACGGATATTTTTTAAATCTTTTAAACAAGTGCTTTTGGTCCGGGGAGGCGTTCCGTTGGCTGATATTGATCCCAAAACCGGGCGTTCCAACGAATTTCTTTTAGAGGCAGAGGATGCGCTTAATGCCCTTGGGACAAATCTTGTCCGCCTCGGCAGGTGCGTAAAGGCCGGGGTAATAGACCACACCATACTTAACAGCGTTTTCCGTTCAGCCCACACCATCAAGGGCATGGCCGGCGTTTTTGAATCCGACACACTCGCAACCCTCACACATTCGCTTGAAGACGCGCTTGACACCTTAAGGCTCGGCAGGGCACTTCTTACGGAAGATGTCATGGACAGCCTGTTCTCCGCCTACGAGGTGATGCAGAGGATGATTGAAGAAAGGCGCAAGGAGCCCGGGCCAGAGGCCTTGGACCCCGAAAGAACCTTCTTAACGGAGATAGCCAATATCAAGCGCAGTCTTTCAATAACCTTGTCCCCGCACGCAAAAGGGGCTACCCAGGCCGACGGCGCGGGCGCAAAAAAGGAGTTAAGCGGAGACATCCTCGGCGTTCTTACGGAATACGAGTTGTATAGGCTTAAGGAGAATCTAAGGCACGGCAAGAAGGTCTTTATCGTAAACACCAGATTCTCGCTTGAAGACCTTGAGAGGGGTTATGCCAATTTTACGGAGCTTCTTAAATCCCGGTCAGAGGTGATTGCAACGCTGCCTTCAACAAAGACATCCCCTCAGGTCTTCTCGTTTGACATCCTTATTGCCTCAGACAAGGGCAAGGCCGAGCTGCTGGATATCGTAAAGAGGTGCGGATACGAGTTTTCAATCAGGCAGATTTCGGAAAACAACGGCCTTGAGAAAAAGCACGAAGACAGGCAGGGGAGGCCGCCGCTTCAGGTCATAAGGGACGCAGACCAGACGGTTAAACCGAGAAAAGAGAGCCTGAGGAGGTCGTCCAGCAGCATAAGGGTGGAGATCGCAAAGATTGAAAGCGTGATGAATTCAATCAGCGATCTGGGCGTGCTAAAGACCGGCATCTCGGATCTGAGCGCGCGGCTCAGGAACGAGCCGGGCCTTTCTTTTTACGGCATAGAGATATCAAGGATAGAAAGGCATCTGGAGAGAAAACTCTCCGAGCTGCGCGACAGCGTCCTTGACGTGAGGATGGTGCCCGTTGGCGAGCTATTCGGAAGGTACGAGACGTTTTTGTCAAGGCTTGCACGGCAGTCCGGCAAGGAGATATCAATAGTTGTTTCAGGCGGGTCTACGGAGATTGACAAGCATATAATAGAAGAGCTTGCGGACCCCCTCATGCACATAATAAGGAATGCGGTTGACCACGCGATTGAGCCGCCCCATGCGAGGGAATCAATGGGCAAGCCCAGGGCGGGCCGCATAACTTTAAGCGCCCATCAGACCGGGAATCATGCCGTCATTGAGATACGGGACGACGGCGCCGGCATTGACGAGGATCTGGTGAGCAGAAAGGCCGTGGAAAAGGGCATGGTATCGCCCGACAACATAAAAAAACTTTCAAGGCACGACGTGCTTGAGCTTCTGTTCGCGCCAGGTTTCACGACAAGGGACACCGTGTCTGAGACGTCAGGCAGGGGGGTCGGCATGGATGTCGTAAAGGAGAACATCACAAGGCTCGGCGGCATAATTGACCTCGCAACAGAGAAGGGCAGGGGCACAAGGGTTGTGCTTACGATACCGGTAACGCTTGCGATAATACGCGCGATGATAGTTGAGGACGGCGGGGAAAGATACGCCCTGCCATTGAGTTCCGCGATTGAGATAATTGAGCTAAGGTCTGATTCGGCGGAGGACATTAAACAACACGGCGTTATAGCCTATAACGAAAGGGATGTGCCGTGCGTAAGGCTTAAGGAGTTCTTTAAGGGGCCCGCCGGTGAAGAAGAAGGCTCCATGCTCTACGGCATAATGGTCGGCGTGGCCGAGCACAGGCTTTGCATAGTGGTAAAAAGGCTTGTGGAGGAGCTGGACATAGTGATAAAGCCGCTTTCAAGGACGATTAAGGCTCAGGGCATTGCCGGGGCCGCGGACATGGGGGAAAAGGGCGCGATGCTTGTGGTTGACGCGGCCGGCATGCTTGAGGGCGTTAACAACAGGCTCGCTTGAGCATCGGCTCTGATAATGGCCAGCTAAGCGTTGCTGGCGCTTCGGGCAGGCGAGACTAAAGGCGGGGCATGAATTCAGGAGACGCAAAAGGACATTTAAGGTGGAAGGAGCTTGCGCTTAACTCAATTGCCCCTTCTGTTGGCGATTATGACGGGGCAGGGGCTTCGGACGCCAAGGATGCCCTTACAGTGGTATGCTTTTCAATTGGCGCGGAAGAATTCGCGATACCCGTCTCGGACGCGGTTGAGGTGATTAAGCCGAGGCCTCTCGTGCCCGTGCCCAACATGCCGGATTACATAAGAGGCATACTGTGCCACAGGGGCGAGATGCTTACGGTGGTGGATTTCAGGAGACGGCTCGGACTGTCTCATCCTGACCATGACGCGGACGCGAGGATACTGATAGTCTCATGCTGGGACATTAAGGCAGGCTCTTTTGTTGAGAAGATGGGCGGGGTAAGGGAAGTGCCCAAGGCCTCCGTCAGAGATGCCGGCAAAGGCGCTGAAGGCAGGTTCGCCGGGTTTGTAAAGGGCGTATTGGAATCAGAGGGAAAAGAGATTTATCTCCTTGACACATACAGCATGGTTGAACCCCACGCCGCTTATGAGCAATGAAAGGCATAAGGTCAAAGTTCTCGGAATGCGACTTTAATTTCGTCTCCTTTGCCATTGGTTCGGTTGAGTTCGGCATAGACGTGAAATATATAAAGGAGGTAGTCCGGTGCGGCCCGATATTAAGATGTCCGGGGCTGCCGAGGTTCCTTGAGGGATTCGTAAAGCTAAGGCATCTGCACATACCCGTAGTTGACCTGAGGAAAAGATTTTCCCTTGATTCAGAGACTAAAGAGGACGCAAGGCTTTTGGTCGCCTCGCTCGGCGGCAGGCTTGTCGGGTTTGTGGTGGACTCAACGTCCGGGATAACGCACGGCAGCAGGAGGTCAAGGCTCAGGCCCGCATCCGTTGACTGGCCGCATACGGACTATGTGGACGGGATTGTGGATGTCGGGCAAAAAAGGACTGTCGTGATATTAACCCCGGATTCGCTTCTTTCAGAAGACGAGTTGGAGGCATTGATGCTCCCGTACCCTTAAGCCCGCACCATAATTTGTTGAAAAAAAAACGCATCCGTGATATCATAAAAATGACGCCTTAGTTTTGTGAAAATCCCAAGACGGAGCGCCCGGGCCGGACATGGCGGTTAAAGACAGATGAAAATGGCGAATAAAGGCAGGAAAAATATGTTAAAAAATACCGTAAAGGCGCTGAGGCGCATTCATCCGATGGTCTTTGTTTTGCTTTTGATTGTCTCTGGCTGCTCTGGGGCCGTTCAGGTGTCGCGCCCCAAGGCGGACCCGGCAGAGCTCTACGGCAAGGCGGTATCTCTATATAACGAGGAAAGATACGAAGACGCGGAGGGCAGCCTTAAGGCCGTTGTGCAGGATTACCCGTTAAGCCCGTATGCGGTTGACGCCGGGCTTCTATTGGGAGACCTCTATTACGCGATGGAGAGGTACGAAGAGGCCGGTTCGTATTACGCAACATTTTCTACGCTTCATCCCGCGCATCCGAGGGCGCCTTATGCGGTATTCCAGAAGGGCATGAGCCTTTTTAAGGACGTATTGTCCCTTGACAGGGACCAGACGGCTACCAGAAAGGCCCTGTTTGCGTTTGATGACCTTATCAACGCCTATCCTCAATCAGTCTATGCGACAAAGGCAAAGGAGCTTAAGTCGTTTCTCCGCGCCCGGCTTGCCGAGAGGGAGCGCTATATCGCGAGGTTTTATTTCAAGAACGGGAATTACAAGGCCGCGCTTGCAAGGTTCAGGGACATCCTTAAGGACTATCCAGAGACAGGCCGGACAGAGGAGGCCCTTTATTACATAGGCGAGTCATACGCAAGGCTCGGCGAGGCCGATCTCGCAAGGGATGCGTTCGTTACGCTCATCAATAACTTCCCGGACAGCCAGCTTTCAAAGGACGCAAGGCTGAAGATTAAGGGAAGCTGAGGCGCACAAAAGAAGGATATCCTGCGGATAATCCGTAAAAAGGGGTTTTTTTAGATGCACGAGAGCACATGGCAGCATCACTATGAGGTCGGCAAAAAAGCCTTTGAAGAAGGCAGTCTCTCCGTCGCGATAGAGCATCTTGAGAAGGTGGCGAGGGAAAAGGAAAACTTCCCCGACGTCTACAACATGCTCGGTCAGATATACTACGCGAACTCAAGGCACGGCGAGGCGATAAAGGCGTTCAAAAAGGCCCTTGCGATAAACCCCGATTACAACGAGGTGTCCTTAAACCTCTCCATCGTATACAACGAACTCGGGCAGTTTGACGTGGCAAGGGAGGTTTATTCAAAGGCGAAGAGATTTTCAAAGGATTACCTTGACCCTTTTGTAAAGGGAAAGCTCGCGAACATGCACGCCGACATCGGCAGGATTTACAAAGACCTCGGCATGTATGAGGAGGCCGCGTCCGAATACAGGATGGCGCTTGCGTTAAGGCCAGCGTTCGTGGACATCAGGACAGAGCTTGCGGTTGCCTTACGGGGCACTAAGGATTTCTTGACGGCGATAAAGGAGCTTAAGGACTCGGTTGAGCTTAAGCCGGACTATGCCGCGGCGAGGATACAGCTTGGGCTGACGTATTTTCTTATGGGAGAGCATGGTAAGGCAACGGCAGAGTGGGCTACAGTGCTCAGGAAATACCCGGAAGACAAGCTCGCAAGGATGTATATGAATCTCGTTGAGCCCGATGCCGGCGCGGCCGCGAAAAAGGCCTGACGAAAGAAGGCTTTTAAAAAACCTCATTAAACAACAAGACCGCTGGACTAAAATCCAGCGGTCTTTTCTTTCAAAAAATTATTTTCCCGTTGCCGTCATCTCCTCAATTACGGAGTATGCCGACGTTACGGCCTCGGAGAGTTTCTCCGCGTGCGGGCCGCCTGCCTGCGCAAGGTCTGGTTTTCCTCCGCCCCTTCCGCCTATGACGGGCGCAAGCCTTTTCACGATCTCGCCCGCGCTCAACCTCCCCGTCAGGTCTTTCGTAACGGCGGCAAGAAGCACTGCCTTGCCGTCTATTGACGCGCCGAGCACGACAACAGAGGGGCCGAGCCTTGTCCTTAAATTGTCCGCCACGCTCCTTAACTCGTCTATATCCTCAACGGACACGACCGCTGAAAGAGCCGATACGCCGTCTATCCGTCTTGCATTGCTGATTAGCCCAGAGGCGGCGTCTTTTTTCCCGCTGCTTTTCAGCCTTTGAATCTCTCTTTCAAGCTCCTTATTCTCAATGAGAAGCCTTTTTACCCTCTCAGGCACCGCATCCGGGCTTGACTTAAGGAGTTCGGCGCATGTCCTAAGACTTTCCTCAACGCCTAAAAACTCATTGACCGCCCATTCTCCCGTGATTGCCTCAATCCTTCTCACGCCTGAGGCGACGGACCCCTCGCTTACGACCTTTATGACCCCGATGTCTCCGGTCGCGTCCACATGCGTGCCGCCGCAGAGTTCCGCGCTTATGCCTTCAATTGAAACCATCCTTACGGTCTCGCCGTATTTTTCGTCAAAAAAAGCGAGCGCGCCCTTTTCAACGGCCTTTGCGTACGGTAGCACCTCGGTTTTGACCTCTTTATTACCTAAGACGGCGCTGTTGGCGATGACCTCAATCTTTCTTATTTCGTCCCTGTTTAAGGCCGCGAAGTGGTTGAAGTCAAACCTGAGCGACTTATGCGTTACAAGCGAGCCTGCCTGACGCACGTGGCCTCCGAGCACGCCCCTTAAGGCGGCATGGAGTATGTGGGTAGCCGTGTGGTTGCGCCGTGCCGAGTTCCTTTTTTCAACGTCTATCGCAAGCTCAACAGTGTCCTCAATTGATACGGTGCCTTTCTCAATCCTTGCCGCGTGGACCGTAAGCTCCGGAGACGGCCTTTTTGAGTCAAGCACCTTTATCTCAAGGTCCGTACCCGCGATAACGCCCGTATCCCCGGCCTGTCCGCCTCCCTCGCCGTAAAACGGAGTCTCCTCGGTTATTATCTCAACATCTTCCCCCTGAGAGGCGCTGGATACGGCAGTGGCGCCCTTTATTATGCAAAGCACCCTTGAGGCGATTGCATCCATGCGGTATCCGACGAACCTTGATTTAATGCCGGCCTCAACAAGAGATCTGTAAACCGAGGGGCGGCCTTCGGCCCCGGAGGTAGACTTCCATGACTGCCTCGCGGCCTTTCTCTGCTCGTCCATGCACTTCAGAAACCCCTCTTCATCCACAGTAAAGCCGTGCCTCGCCACGATGTCCGATGTCAGGTCCGATGGGAAGCCGAATGTGTCGTAGAGCTTAAACACTGTGCCGCCGGGTATTATGGCCTCGTTTTTCCCCTTTAAACTCCGCATCTCCTCGTCAAGGAGCTCAAGGCCGCGCTCAAGCGTTTCAATGAACCGTTCCTCTTCCCCGAGGGTGGAGCGCCTTATAATGTCCGATGCCGAGGCTATCTCAGGATATACCCCGGACATAAGCTCAATGACGCGGCCGGTTATCCCGTGCATAAATGGTTTTTTTACGCCGAGGAACCTGCCGTGGCGCAGGGCGCGCCGTATAATCCTGCGGAGCACGTACGCCCTGCCGACATTGCCTGGCAGAACCCCGTCGCCTGCAAGGAATGTTATTGCCCTTGCGTGGTCCGCGATGGCGCGTATTGAGAAATCGCGTTCCGGGTCCGCGCCGTATCTTACGGATGCGACGTCCTGAATCGCCTCAATGACGGGCTTAAAAAGGTCTGAATCATAGTTTGAAAGCCTGCCCTGCACGACCGCGGCAAGCCTCTCAAGGCCCATGCCCGTGTCTATGCACGGCCTCGGCAGTTTTACCAGCGAGCCGTCCTTTTTCCTGTCATACTGCATGAACACGAGGTTCCAGATCTCAAGGTATCTGTCGCAGTCGCAGCCGATTGCGCACGATGGCCTTTTGCAGCCCGCGTCCGGGCCCTGATCAAACAATATCTCGGAGCACGGCCCGCACGGCCCGGTCTCGCCCATTGACCAGAAGTTGTCCTTTGCGCCCATGCGGACGATCCTCTCGTCCGGCAGACCGGATATCTTCGCCCACAGACCCGCGGCCTCGTCGTCCGTTTCATATACGGTCGCCCAGAGCCTGCCCTTCTTAAGCCCTATCTCCTTTGTAAGGAACTCCCACGCGAACCCTATCGCCATGTCCTTGAAGTAATCCCCGAAGGAGAAGTTGCCGAGCATTTCAAAGAACGTATGATGCCGCGCCGTCCGGCCTACATTTTCAAGGTCATTGTGTTTGCCGCCCGCCCGCATGCACTTCTGGCATGTGGCGGCGCGCGGGGCGGGCGCGGCCTCCTCGTTCAGGAATACGCCCTTGAACTGCACCATGCCCGCGTTAGTGAAAAGAAGGGAAGGGTCCGCCTTCGGCACAAGCCCCGACGAGGGCAGCACCGCATGTCCCCGCCCCTTGAAAAAATCAAGGAATCCCGATCTTATTTCCTGTGACTTCATGTTGTGCGTTTTTTTGCTCCGGCTGATTTAAAGGCAATATTGTTCATCTTCATCAATGCCTCCGAGCGCGACCGACAGGACGGCGTCCGGGAAGCCCCTTGATTTAAGGAATGCGTATGCCTTTAAGGAGTCCTGCCTGCCAAGGGGTTTCTTAAGCCCTTTTTTCTTAAGCCATTTCACGAGGGCCGCTTTTGCGGCTTCCATTTCCTCGTCCATCCATGCGCCGGAAAACTCTTTTTTTATGCCCTCAACGACATCCGCCGGTATGCCCTTCGCGTAAAGCTCCCGTATGATTTTTATTGAGCCCCAGTTTTTGTTCTTAAGCCTGAGACGCCTGAGCTCCCGCGCATAGGCCTCGTCATTCAAGTACCCCGAAAGGGAAAGCCTTGACACGGCTGATTCAATGTCCTCATCGGCAAAGCCGTTTTTCTTAAGCCGCCCGATTAGCTCCTTTGTGCCCCTCTGCCTGTAGGATAGAAGCCTGACGGCCGAGTTGAACGCATCGGGGGTTTTTCTCATAAGGCGATATCGCTAAAACCTGTCAATTGAGCCTGCGCCTCCCCCGCCTTCCTTTCCGCCTTCTTCCTTTTCAAAGTCCTTCCATCCCATGTCGGACGATGAGCTTACGCCCTTTACCTTGAGCGCAAAGTCAGCCGGGTTGCTTGACTGCTTCATGGCCTCGTCATACGTTATGAGGCCCTTGTTGAGCATTGAGAGTATTGACTGGTCAAAGGTCTGCATGCCGTAGGTCGTGTATCCCTTGGAGATGGCGTCCGATATGTCCTTTGTCTTCTCCTTGTCCTCAATGCACTCCCTTATCCTCGCGGTCGTGACCATGATCTCAACGGCTGGCACGCGGGCCTTGCCGTCCTTTGTGGGCATCAGCCTCTGGGATATTATCGCCTTTATGACGCCCGCGAGCTGAATCCTTATCTGCTTCTGCTGGTGGGGCGGGAATACGGATACGATCCTGTTGACGGTCTCCATCGCGTCAATCGTATGAAGCGTTGAGAGCACAAGGTGGCCCGTCTCCGCGGCGGTAAGCGCGATCTCAACCGTCTCAAGGTCCCTCATCTCTCCGACCATTATAACGTCGGGGTCCTGCCTGAGCGCGCCTCTTAACGCGTCGGCAAAGTTTATGGCGTCTACGCCGATCTCCCTTTGGTTTATGATGCAGCGCTTGTCCCTGTGCAGGAATTCTATCGGGTCTTCAACGGAGACGACATGGCAGGAGCGGTGGTTGTTTATGTAGTCCAAGACCGCGGCAAGGGTCGTTGATTTTCCGCTTCCCGTGATGCCCGTTACAAGTATGAGGCCGCGCATCTCGTTTGCGATGGCCTCAAGCACCTTGGGCAGGTTAAGCTGCTCAAAGGTCTGTATCTGTATGGGGATGACCCTTAAGACTATGCCGACCGCGCCCCTCTGCTGGAAAATGTTCACCCTGAATCTTCCGAGCCCCGGCACGCTGTACGCCATGTCAACCTGATGGTGCTTCTTGAAGGTCTCTTTCTGCACCTCGTTCATAAGCCTCATTGAGAGCTTGGCGAGCTCGTCGGGCGGGAGCCTTTCCTGGTTTTTTATGGGTATAAGGCTTCCGTGTATCCTGAGTATCGGGGGCACGCCCGCCTTCATGTGCACATCAGAGGCCTTGCTCTTTACGGCCACGTTCAGTATGGAACTTAAGTCTATCTCAGCCATTGTCCGTGCTCCTCGTTTTTATGAAATTAGCGGCACAGGTTCATCGTCAATGCCTTCTCAGGATTAAGGCTGCTTCTGCTCCTCTTTCGTCTTTATGCCGAAGTGTTTTAATATCTTTTCCTCTATCTGGGAGGCCACATCCGCGTGCTCCTTTAGAAAGCCCCTTGCGGACTCCCTTCCCTGGCCGATCCGCTGGCCGTCATAGGAGAACCATGACCCGCTTTTTTCAATTATGTCAACGGCGGAGGCGAGGTCAATGATGTCGCCCTCTTTTGATATGCCTTCGTTGAAAATTATGTCAAATTCGGCGTCCCTGAACGGGGGGGCGAGCTTGTTTTTGACGACCTTTACCTTTATCCTGTTGCCTATGATGTTTTCGGCCTGCTTTATCTGGCCGATCTTTCGTATGTCCATCCTTAGGGAGGCGTAGAATTTAAGCGCATTCCCGCCCGTTGTGGTCTCAGGGCTGCCGAATATGACGCCTATCTTGTGCCTTATCTGGTTTATGAATATGACGCAGGTGTTGCTCTTGCTTATGGTTGAGGTGAGCTTTCTTAAGGCCTGGCTCATAAGCCGTGCCTGAAGCCCCATGTGGGCGTCCCCCATTTCGCCTTCAAGTTCCGCCTTCGGCACAAGGGCCGCCACGGAATCAATTATTATGAGGTCAACGGCGCCGCTTCTTATAAGCACATCGGTTATCTCAAGGGCCTGCTCGCCTGAGTCAGGCTGCGAAAGCAGGAGGTCGTCAATGTTGACCTTGAGTTTTTTAGCGTATCCGACGTCAAGGGCGTGCTCCGCGTCAATGAAGGCGACGATGCCGCCCAGCTTTTGCGCCTCTGCCGCTATATGGAGGGCGAGGGTGGTCTTGCCCGACGACTCGGGGCCGAATATCTCAACGACCCTTCCCCTTGGCACCCCGCCTATGCCGAGGGCTATGTTCAGGGCGGGCGAGCCGGTTGATATTGTTTCTATGTCAGAGATCGGCTTCTCCTTCCCGAGCCGCATGATGCTGCCTTTTCCGAACTGCTTCTCAATGTGGCCTATGGCAAGCTCAATTGCCTTGCCCTTGCTTGTGCTGGGTGAGGGCTGGTTTGACATTTTGCCTCCTTTTGGACGCGGCTGAACGATTTTTTCTATTGAACGCCTTTAAGCGATATGCGTTTTATTTCCTCGTGTCTTGCCCCGGCGGGGCTTAAAACGCTCTTAAAAAGAACTATGGAATCAACGGTAAAATCCATTGTCGCGATATGCGTTAAATGTCCGGCGCCCTCTGCCAAGACCCCTCCGGCTTGAACGGATTTAATCCTGCAGAGCGTCAGATGGGGCTTGAATCCCCGTTTCTCGTCTTCAATAGCCGGTTCAAGGCCGAGGGCCTTTAGCCTTTGTTCAATATCCCGCCAAAGCCTTGTCAGCGGAACGCTTTCAAGGATGCCGAGCCACAGCACCCTCGGATTTTTGAGCCCCGGGAATCCGCCCACCCCGGCTGTCGTGAGTTTGAAAGGCCCGTGCGTTGATGAGACTACTTCAAGTCCGGCTATTATCTTTTCAATCAGGTGTTTTTCAACATGGCCGAGAAATTTAAGCGTCAGGTGTATGTTCTCCGGCTTAACCCACGATACCGCCCGGTTAATTGCCTTTTCCCCGCCGGATATTTTTTTAAGCCCGGACTGCACGTCGCCGAGCATGTCGGTTAGTTCCAGCGGCAGCTTGACCGCGACAAATGCACGAATCTTTTCATCCATCCGGCGCCACACCCGCTTATCCGCCATGCAATGCTTTAATGAGCGCCCTAAGCGCCGTTAACGAGGCCGCCCTTCTTATCCCGGCCCTTTTGCCCTTGAAGAGATATTTTTTTGCTAAAACTTTTTTTTTGCCCTTAAACGAGATACCTATGCACACGGTGCCAACGGGCTTATCAACGCTTCCTCCCGTCGGGCCGGCTATGCCTGTTATTGAAACCCCTATGTCTGAATCAAGCCTTCGCCTTATGCCTAAGGCAAGCGCCTCTGCGGTCTTTATTGATACGGCCCCGTGTCTTTTAATCAACCCCCGGCCAATGCCCGTAAATTTTGTCTTTGCAGAGTTGTCGTACGCCACGACGGAACCGAGGAAATAGTCCGAGCTGCCGGGCGCATCGGTGATTATCTTTGAAAAAAGCCCTCCCGTGCATGACTCCGCGACGGCAAGCGTAAGCCCCGTCTTTCTTAATATGCCGCCGAGCGCCTTCTCAGGCCTTTTTGCGCGCCTTGTCGGGTTCATTTAACAAGCCAGATTACCGCATTGGCCGCAATGTTCGCATATACGCCGGCCATGGCATCGTCGGCGGTTATGCCGAGGCCGCCCTTAAGGCCCCTTTCAATGAGGCCGATGGGATAAGGCTTAAGGATATCAAAAAACCTGAAAAGAATAAATACCAATATTAAGTTAAAAGCGCTCATCGGCAAAAGGAAAAAGGCGACAAGGAAGCCGAGCGCCTCGTCGCACACTATGCGGGACGGGTCTTTTTCGCCCGTAGACCCAGCCTCCCGCCCGGAGACAATGACAGAGGCCATGAACACCGCCGCCGTCATAAGCGCCTTGGCGTATACGGGATCGTCCTTCAAGAGGTATGCGATTGCCGCGCCCCATAACGTGCCGAATGTGCCGGGCGCGAACGGCAGGTATCCGAGGTACAGCCCCGTTGCAAGGAGTCTTACTATGGCGTTTTTCATTTTTTATCGTAAAACGTCAAAAGATAAAGCCCCTCATCCTTACGTTAATCAGAAGCCCCGCCGCAATCATTGAGGTGGCAAGGAAAGACCCCCCGTAGCTTATGAACGGAAGCGGCACGCCGACGACCGGCAGGACCCCGGCAACCATGCCGAGGTTTATCACGGAATGCCAGAAAAACATGGACGTTACGCCGAGGGCGAGGAGAAACCCGAACCTGTCTTTTGCGTTTATGGCGGTATTAAGGCCGGAGAGCACGAGGGTAAGGAAAAGCCCGAGCACGATTAGTGAGCCGAAGAACCCCCATTCCTCCGCGAACGTGGCGAATATGAAATCAGTGTGGTGTTCCGGCAGGAACTGGAGTTTTCCCTGCGTGCCCTGCAAAAAACCCTTTCCGAAAAAGCCGCCTGACCCTATTGCTATCTTTGACTGGAGCACATGGTAGCCGCTTCCAAGCGGGTCCTTGCCCGGGTCAATAAAGCTCGTAAGCCGCGCCTTCTGGTATCCCTTTAGCATCTTCCAGCCTAAAGGCGCGATTGCCCCGAAGATGAGCATGAACGCGGCGATGGTCCTGAGCCGGATCTTTACAACCAGCATCATTGACCAGAATATCATCCAGAGAATTATGGCTGTCCCCAGATCAGGCTGCTTTGCGATCAGGAGAAAGGGCAGTATCAGTAACGCGCCCGGGACCAGCAATCCTTTGGCGGAATGCCCTTTTTTAGGTATGACTTTTCCGCTTAAATGCCGGGCAAGTGTAATAATCAGGGCGAGCTTCGCGAACTCGGACGGCTGGATGGACAGAAAACCAAGGGAGATCCATCTCCTTGCGCCCCCCGAGGATGTGCCGATGATGAATACGGCTATTAGCAGCATGATTGACGCCCCGTATGCAAAGTACGCATATCGTTCAAAGAGCGAATAATTCACCACGAACGACGCGACGAGGACGACGGAGCCAATGGCAACCCAGTAGAGCTCTTTTTTGTATATTGACGGCATGTGAAGGTGGGTTGCGCTGTATATGCTGAAAAGCCCCGTAATCACGAGGCCCGCTGTAGCGGTTAGAGTTACCCAGTCAAAATGCGTTAAAAGCCGCCTGTCAATCATTTCCCGTTAGTCTTCCTTAGTCGGAGATTTCCGTCGGCCCTTCGCTTGATGCGCCTGCGGGCCTCACTGCCTGTCCTTCTGAGGCCTTAATCGTATCCTCGGGGCTCACCGCCGGCAGGTCCTCGGGCAGGTCTGACAGATACGCCCTGAATATCTCCCTCGCCACCGGCGCTGCGGCGCTTGCGCCGAATCCGCCGTGCTCAACCAGCACGGCGACCGCTATCTTAGGGTCGTCATACGGCGCGTATCCCGCAAACCATGCGTGGTCCCTGTATTTATACGCTATGCCCTCTATGTTTTTTGTCCTTTGCACGAGCTTTTTAACCTGCGCCGTGCCGGTCTTTCCAGCTATCTTCAGTCCGGTTGCGGATAGAAAGTATGCGGTGCCGCCCTGCTCGTGCACAACGCCCTTAAGCGCCTCAGCCACTGCCTTTAGGTTTTTCTCGGACACGGTCAGGCCGCCTTTTTTGCGCGGGGCAAAGGTTGCTATGGCATTGCCGTCAGGCAAGGTGACCTCCTCTATAAGCTGCGGGGTAAAGATAGTGCCGCCGTTCGCGATGGCCGCGTATGCGTTTGCGACCTGAAGCGGGGTGGCGAGCATGTAGCCCTGTCCGACGGACGCGGAGATCGTCTCGCCTTCGTACCACCGTACCCCTAACGCCTTTTTTTTCCATGCAGAAGACGGCACGATGCCGGATTTTTCATTTAGAAGCCCGACACCGGTCTTTGCGCCGAATCCGAATTCCCTGGTATGCCTGGCAAGCCTGTCAATCCCCAGCTTAAGCCCCACCTGATAAAAAAACGTGTCGGATGATTCAATTATCGCCCTGTGGAGGCTTATCGTGCCGTGGCCTTCCTCTTTCCAGTCCCTGTAGTCCCGGCCCGCGAACCTGAAAGACGGGCCTGAATATATGCGGGTCTCCCCGGTTATTACGTTTTCCTCAAGCGCGGCGAGCGCGTGAATCGGCTTGAATGTCGAGGCGGGCGGATAGAGGCCCTGTATCGCCCTGTTGGTAAGCACGTCAAACGGATTATCAACGATCTCCCGCCACTTGTCCGCTGTTACGCCGGAGGAGAGTTCGTTCGGTTCAAACCCCGGGGTGCTCACCATGGCAAGCACCCTGCCCGTGGAAGGCTCAATGGCAACAACGGCGCCTGCCCTGCCTTTAAGCGCAAGGTATGCCGTGAGCTGCGTCTTAAGGTCAATGGTAAGCCGGGTGTTGTTGCCAGGCGAGGGGGCCACCCAGTCGATGTCCCGGATCTTCCTGCCTGCCGCGTCAACCTCTATTTGCCTGCCGCCGTCCGCGCCCCGTAGGTCCCCTTCAAGGCTTTTTTCAATGCCGTATTTCCCTGTCAGGTCCCCTGGCGAGTATCTGCGCGTGGCGGACATCTCTGAAAGCTCTTTTTCGCTTATCTCGCCTATGTATCCCACGAGGTGCGCAAACGCCTCTGAGTAAAGGTAGCTCCTCTTGGGCGCGACCTCAAGCATCACGCCGGGCATCTCAAACAGGCCCGCCTCTATCCTCGCGGTCTCATCCCACGAAAGGTCTTCCTTTAGTTTTATCGCCTGGAACGCGGGCCTTGCCTTTGCCGCTTTAAGCCTTTTGTCAATCTCCGAGCCCTCAATCACGGCCATCTCGTAAAGCGCCTGCCTTGTCTTGTCCCAGTCCTTTACGTCCTCAGGCACGAGATAAAGGTCAAAGCCCGGCCGGTTGTCCGCTATTTTTTCCCCGTTCCTGTCCGAGATAATCCCGCGCGGGGCGGGGGATTTTATAAGCCGGATGCTGTTGTTCGTGGAGAGCTCCATGAAGCGTCTGGCCTCCTTGACCTGAAGCTGCCAGAGCCTTGCGGCAAGCACAAAGAATGTAATGGCCGCGAATATGGCCGCCGCGTATGCCCTGCCTTTCAGCTCCCCGGGGTCTTTGTCTTTTAAATACCCGCTCAATTCGCGCTGTCCTTGTATGCATGCGGGTTGATAAAGGCGCAAAACCTGTTGAGAAGCGCAATAGCAAAAGGCGCGAATGCGGCGGTAAGCAGTATCTCAAAGAAAAGCCTTGGGAACCCCCCGGCCTTAAGTCCGGCTGATTTAAGCACCAGATACAAGAATAACCCCTTAAGCAGCCTTAGCCCCCCGGCGCCGGCGGCCCTTGCGGCGGGGGTGGAGAAGTGTATCCTCTTTGAAAGGAGGTGCGCGGACAGGAATACAAGGGCAAGGGCAAACGAGGTGCTGCCGATGATGCCGCCGTTAAAGGCGTCGTCAATGTAGCCGAGCGCGAAGGCAAGCAACACCCCCTCAATGCCGGGCCTCTTCCATGCCATGAAAAACACGAACAGGAGCGGCACGTCAGGCAGCGGCATGTTCGGGAAAAGGGTGCTTTCAACGGCGAGGTAAAATACCGCTATCGGCAAGAGAAACAGTGATTCTTTCATTTTCAGATGAACCCGAAAGCGCAGTTGATTTGAGGCGGGTTGTTTATTTAGAGTCCTCGTCGCCTAAGTCCGTTACTATAAGCACTTCTTCAAGCGAATTCAAATCAACAGAAGGCCTTATCTCAACGTGTTTAAAGAAATTGTCCCGGCCCTTTTCAATCCTTATAACCTCACCGACGACTATCCCCTTCGGGAAGACCCCGGATATGCCGGACGTTATGATCTTGTCCCCGATGCCGACGTCGTCCACGATCCTCACGTATTTAAGCGTTACGGCGTTTTTTCCGTCGCCCTCGGCGATTGCCTTGATCCTTGAGCGCTGGCTTAGGACGTCTATGTTGGACCTCGGGTCCGTGGCAAGAAGCACCAATGATGCGTGTCTTCCCGCGGAGATGACCCTCCCGAGCACCCCGGAAGGGGTTATGACGGCGCTGTCTTTCCGGATGCCGTCAAGCATGCCCTTGTTTATCGTTAAAACCCTCGTGCCTTCTCCGAAGTTAAAACCAATGATGCCCGCAACGGTTGTTTTGAAAGGGGCGATTTCTTTGTAATCAAGGGCTTGTTTAAGCCTTTTTGAAAGCCCTTCCTCCTCCTTAAGCCTGTTAAGCTCGGCGTTAAGGGACAGTAATTCTTCTCTCAGCGCCTTGTTTTCCCTGCCTACGCCCACGAGGGAAATGTAGTCAGAGACGATCTCTTGTCCCGCGGCGTAGGTCGCAAGTATAGACCTCTGTATCGGCGAGACCGCTACAGAGGTCAACCCCCTGATGAGGCTGCCCCTTACAAGCTCCTTTTTGTTCGTAAGCGCAAGGTGCAGAGAGAACAACGCAAGCAGGAGCGATACGAAGATTATCTTGTATCTTTTCAGGATATTGGTCATAAGAAAGAAGGCCCTTTTAACGATTAACGCAATTGAGCCGTATTAGCTCGGTATTGTTACCTCCCGGAGCAGCTTTATCTCGTCAAGCACCTTGCCCGCGCCTTTCACGACGCATGTAAGCGGGTCGTCCGCGATGATGACCGGAAGCTGCGTCTCCTCCCGCAGTATTATGTCAAGGTTTTTAAGGAGCGCGCCCCCGCCGGCGAGCACGATGCCCTTGTCAACGAGGTCTGCGGCAAGCTCAGGGGGCGTAGTCTCAAGCACATGCTTTACCGCCTCAATAAGGGCGTTTATCGGCTCGCTTAATGCCTCCCTTATCTCGCCGGACTCTATCTCAAGGGTTGTGGGTATGCCTGTTATGAGGTTTGAGCCCTTTATCTCTATCTTCTGCGGCTTCTCGTCCGGCATGGGTAGCCCCAGCGTCATCTTTATCATCTCGGCCACCCCGGTGCCTATGGAGAGGTTGTATTTCCTCTTTATGTACTGAACGATAACCTCGTCAAGCTTGTCCCCGCCTATCCGTATTGACTTTGCCTGAACGATGCCCGCAAGGGATATGACGGCTATCTCCGAGGTGCCGCCGCCTATGTCGACTATCATGTTTCCCGAAGGCTCTGTTATGGGCAGCCCCGCCCCGATTGCCGCGGCCATGGGCTCCTCCATGAGATAGACCTCGGCGGCGCCCGCGGAATATGCGGACTCCCTTACGGCCCTTTTCTCAACCTGCGGGATGCCCGACG
>JBBTGV010000097.1:0-2963 GCA_038041305.1 Deltaproteobacteria bacterium
ATTATGTAAAAGAGGACTGCATTATCGCGATGCGGTCATGTTCACCGGCGACAAAGGGAATTGAATTTGATGACAAGCTCAAAAAATACTTTTTTTTCATTGAACCCTATTTTCGGGACTTCAAGATCGCCTTTGATGCCTTGTGCAAAAAATTAAATAAGGATGCCTAAGGACCGCAGGACCAGCGCAACCAAACTATTAGACGCCTGCAACAGGGTTTGCAACAGTCGCCAGCGTCTTTGTTTGCTTTCGTCATTCCCGCAATCCTTACGCGGGAATCCAGTATTTTAAAAATACCACAGACAGAGACGCTGGATGAACGAATTCCTGCCATGAATAATGGCATGGATTCGTTACGGTAAGGATATTTTCTTCTGTATGGCCCGATGTCCCGCCTCTTTGAGAGTCGTGATTGCGGCGGGCATGCCGTTCCTGCCTGCGCAGGAATGACAGGACTAAAGGCCCTGTATTCATGCCCCATGCTTAAAGCCTCTACAGGGACAGGCTCCGTGGAATGCCCCGCTTCGTCATTCCCGAGGCATTAATCGTGGAATGGACGCCTGCCGTAAACCCGAATGTTTTTGGCGGGTTGAGGCGGGCAATATAAAAGATATCTTCCTTTCCATCACTAACCAGACAGGTTTATCATGCGGGTTCGTAATCCAGTGTCTTCAAGAAAAGACCCGAAAACCCGAAGACGCTGGATTCCTGTGTTCACAGGAATGACGGCTGAGGCGAATGCTACCCCATGTCCCCGAACCTGTGCTGGAGGATTGAGATGACTGAAATAGCGGCTGTCTCTGATTTAAGCCTTCTCGGGCCGAGACCGGCGACAATATAGCCAAGTAAGGATGCCTCTCTGACCTCCTCCTCTGTGAACCCCCCTTCAGGCCCTATAACCACAGCTATATCTTTCATGTCACCTGTCTTTATTTTGCCGAGCGCGCTATTTAAGCCTACAGTCTCTTCCCCTTCATACAGAAAGACCTTAAGTGGCAGGTTTGAGTATCTCTCAAGCGCGCCCTTGAAATCCTTTATCAAGTCAATCTCAGGGACTGCCACCCTGTTACACTGCTTTAATGCCTCTATTGAAACCCTCTGCCATCTCTTCAGGGTCTTACTATCCTCCTTTATAAGCCTCACTGTCCTTTGCGTAGCGTAAAAAGAGATACGTCTTACCCCAAGCTCGGTTGCCTTTGCAATAACAAGCTCGTTTTTGTCGCCCTTCAACATGGCCTGAAGAAGCGTTATGTCAAACGGGCTTTCTGTTTTTGCCTCCACTTCTCCTGTTATGCCAATGCCAGCGCATTCCCCGGCCATTGAATCAATCGTCCCCTTAAGCTCAAGGCCCCTGCCGTTAAACACACTAACCTCATCGCCCTTTTTAAGCCTTAAAACCCTTCTCAGATGCGAAAACTCCTCTCCCCTTATGCTCACGAACCTTGAACCAGGGGTTATATCCTCAATAAAGAATCTTCTCAATCAGCGCGCCTCTTTTGTTGGTTGTTTGATGAAAACAGGCGTTGCCCACTCGCCCGAAAAATGCACCTTCAGGAGTTTAAGGCACCGACCCTGCCCGTATGCGGCAACGACGTCTTTGAGTTCATGCCTTAATATGCCTGAGAGTATCAGGTATCCGTTTTCGGCTACAACGCCGCTTAATGGAACTGAAAGCCTTATGAGCTCGGGCGAGACGATGTTCGCAACCGCAATTGAAAATTCTCTCCTTAACCTGCCGGGCCATTTTACGGAAAATTTTATTGACGCGTTATTTAGCGCCGCGTTCTTCCTTGCGACCTTAAGCGCGACCGGGTCAATGTCAATAGCAACGACTTCTTTTATGCCGAGTTTCTTCGCGGCAATCGCAAGTATGCCGGAGCCTGTGCCGAGGTCAAGCATGCCTTTTTTGAAAGGCCCGCTCCCTCTGCCATGGATTATTGAAAAAAGGGCCTTAAGACACGTCCTTGTCGTGGCATGGCCTCCTGTGCCGAACGCCATGCCCGGGTCAATCTCAATAATCTTTGCGCCCGGGCTTTTCCTTATCCTCCGCCATGTGGGCTTTATGACAAGTGTCTTGCCCCCAATGCAAAGCCTAACGGTCTTTATGCCGGCCCTCCACTTAAAAGACCAGTCAATGTCCCTGTAGAGTCCGGTTGACAAGCCCCAGCCGATTGCCCTTAAATCTTTTTTCAGGTCTTTTAATATCGGCCCGGAATCCGCGTCGCAGAGATACGCCTTGAGACGCGCCCTGCCCTCGGATGCGCCGTAAACATATTCCTCAAGCACTGAAGGGCTTCCCCTGTTGATGAGGATTTCAACGGCCTTGTCCTTCCAGTCCAACGGCCCCGTTGCCTTAATCTCTATCCATAATTTGCCCACCCCGGCTTATGCCCTCATGTTTATATACTGAAGGTCAATGTCCAAATCCTTTGACTTAAGGTGCTGTATCACCGCCTGCAGGTCGTCTATCTTCTTTCCCGTCACCCTTATCTGGTCGTCCTGTATCTGGGTCTGAACCTTGAGGTCAGTATCCTTTATTATCTTTGATATCTCCTTTGCCTTGGCCGTCTCTATGCCCTGCTTTATCTTTATCACCTGCCTTTTAAACCCGCCCGTGGCGTCCTCAATCTTGCCGTATTCAAGGGCCTTGAGCGAGACCCCCCGTTTTACAAGCCTTGTTGAGAGGAGGTCTATTATCGTCTTAAGCCTGTTTTCGCTTTCGCCCGCGATCGTGAACTCAGGCTTTTTCTCCCACTTTATCTCGCTCTTTGAGTCCTTGAAGTCGTACCTCTGCTGCATCTCCTTAACGGCCTGATTCACGGCATTGTCAACCTCCTGCATGTCAACCTTTGAACATATGTCAAATGACGGCATCTTGGCAAGACCTCCTTTTTTGTCTTATTACGGCCTTACGACCAGAACCCCCTTCGGGGTCTTAAACTCAAAAAAATCATCCTTTATCT
>JBBTGV010000098.1:0-18112 GCA_038041305.1 Deltaproteobacteria bacterium
GCCGAGACCCTGTGCGAGTGGCCCTTTGTGTATGCGTCCTTTGCGTCAATAGCGGCGGCAAAGGCGTGTATCGTGTCGTAGTATATCCTCCTTAAATTCTCATAAAGCCCCTTGTTCTCGTTGTACTTGTGCATGAGCTTCACGAGGAGGGAATGACTGTGGAGGCTGAAGGAGATGTGCTGCGCCATGACGGAGAGGAGCTGAAAATCATACTCCGTAAATTCATCCCCCGAGAACTTTTCGTTTATGCATATAAGCCCCAAAAGCTCGTCCTTTACGGCAAGGAACGCGACAATCCGCGCCCCGAGCCTGTCAAGGGTCTCCCTTGCGTCGCCGAGAAGCTTGACGGCCTCGCTGCCGGACTTAATGTCCATTGGCTTGGTCTTCTTGGCAAGCTCGTCCATTGCCTCGACGGAAAGCCTAAACGCGGCCTCTTTCGTGTCGCCCAAACCCTTGGACGCAATCGCATGGAATTCCTTCATCTGCGGGTCGTACCTGAATATCGCCCCTTTGGACGAAGAAAACGTCCCCATCACCATGAAGAGAGAGGACTTCACGACCTTGGTAAAGTCCTTCGGCGACGTTATCTCCTCTCCCATCTCCGCGAGGGTGTTTAAGTTGAACAAGAGCCTCTCAAGGCTTAAATCCATCTGCTCCATCCATGCCTCCTTGGTTTTTCGGCCGGGTTAAGCGTCCTGACCGGACGCTACATCATCATCTGGCTGGCAGTGTCCTTTGCGCTTGTGACCGCCTCTTCCTCGGTGTTAAAGACCTGTATGTGTTTTGTAAGCCCGACAATTGAGAATATCTCCTGATTGATCTTCTTAAGCCCTGAAAAAAACACAATGCCTTTATTGAGCCTCACCCTCTCTATAATCCCTATGAGGATGGATACGCCTATTGAATTGATTATCTCTGTTCCGGAAAAGTCAATTATAATGGTCTTAAAGCCTTTCTTTAAAAAATCCTCGCACATCTCCTCTATCTTCTCGCCCTCTATGTCGTTTATATAATTATCAGGGTAGAGTATTACCGAGGTCCCTATGTCCCTGTAGTTTTTCTTAAAATTGTTTTTCATTGCTGCCGTCTCCTTTTTGAATCAGGTATTTAACCATTACTATCTTTGCGCCGTTCCTGATATTCTCAAGCCTTACCTCGTCCATCAGCCCCCGCATAAGCTCAATGCCCCAGCCCCTTCTGTGCGGCATTGTCTCCGGGCCCGAGGCCTCCTCTACGGCGCCTTTGCCTGAAAGCCTGTCAAGGTCGGTCCCCTGATTCTGCACGTGGATTGTAAGCCTGTCATTGGAGGCTATAAACCTCAAAAACACCCTGCCGAGCCTCGTCTTTGAGTGCTCAAACGCGTTTATGCACGCCTCCACGAGCGCGGATTTTATCTGGCCTATGGCGTGCTCGTCAAAACCCATCTCAGTGCCTATCTCCTCCGCGGCCCTTGCGGCGACAAGCTCGGCCTTGCTCGCGGAAGGCAGTATTACCTCAAATTCCTTGATGGGGGCCACACCCGGCCCTGCCGGGGCCGCAGGGGTAGTCTTGCCGCCTTGTTCCTCAAGCCTTGACTTGATCATGCCGAGCTGGACTATGTCCGAGGAATATACGCCCTCCGCGTCAATCCTCTTTATCGCCTCGGAGCTGAACCCCTCCCTGCCGATCATCCATCTTACGATCCTCGTGGTCTTGAAATTCTCGCGCAGTATCGCGCATCTCCTTACAAAATTCTCAATGTCGCCTATGTTAACCGGCTGGAGCGCCTCTTTTATCCCAGCCAGCCACACGACCTCGTTGTTCGCGTCATAGCGGTTGTTCTGGAAACCGTGCGCGACGACTATCGGAGGGGCCTCGGCCTTCTCATGCCTCAGTGTGTCAAACGTCCCCACTATCTGCGGCAGGAGAAAAGGCTCGTCCTCTGAGATAGCCTCTAAATTTTTACGCGCCGTTCCGTTGTTCTTGCATCTCGCGGAAAACGACCTGTTGTTGAAGAGCACCCTCGGGATGCTCTGTCCGTTAAACGCCTTGAGCAGCGACTCGCAGTCGCTTTTAAGGCGCCCCTGCCAGATAACGGACCTGAGGCTGTAGCCTGACTTAAGCCACTCCCTTACAAGCTGGGTCCTGGCCTCATCCGCGCTCTTTCCCCTGACCATGGTCTCGTACGCGAAGTGCACGAAGTCCTTTGTAACCGTGTCCCCGTCCCACTTGATCGCGCCGAGGTTTGTCTCCAATATGCCTCTGGACGCCATGTCCTCGGCTACGCCCGCGGCCTCGTCCGGTTTGAGCCTGAGCCTGTCCGTGACATCCTCAAGAGACGCATCCGTTGCAATGCGCGAAGAGTGGTTAAGGACCTTTAATCCGCTTTGGCCCTTAAGCGATATGAGGGACCTTAGCGCAAACGCGATATTACCCTCTGTTACTTCAACGGCGTAGAGGTCCACAAAGTCCTTCAATGTCTCAAAGTTCCCGCCCGACCTCCTTGCGGCCCATACCATGTTTTTCATGTACATGGGATTTCCTTCAAGCCTTGAGGAGGCAAGCCTTAATATCTCGGTATCAAAGGCAATCCCGTAGTTTCTGCAAAGCTCGGTCAGCATTGAAATGGAGGCCTCCTCGCCAAGCCCCGACATCTCGTTAATCTCTATAGCGCCGGTTGGAAGCCCTGAGGCGGGGATCCTTCTAAGCCTGCTTGAGGCAAGGAACGCTGTTGATCCCCGTCCGACCGCGTCCAAAAACTCTTTTAAAACCGTTGTGCCGTGCAGCCTCATCCTCGCGGATTCGTCAATGTCGTCAAGTATGAGAAAGACCCTGCCGCCTCCCGCCTTTGATGAATGGCACGGCAGGCTTAACGCATTTCTCAGCTGAGAAAGGGCGTCTCCAGCCCGTTTCGCCTCCTTATGCCTTTTAATGAAGCCGTAAAGCCCATCTTCCTCGTCCCCTTCAAGCTCGGCTTCAAGCCTCTCAAGCGACACCTCGTGCGTGGCAAGCTCTGGGGTGCGCGTCCTGAAGGCGAGTATCTGTTTCAGGGTCTCCCTTAAAAAATCCTCCGCGAACGCCGCCGGGTCTTTTGAGCGGCTTAACTGGAAATACACCGGCACGCTGCCGGCCTGCCCCCAGTAAAGTTCGTTGTGCACCCTTCTCAAAACCTCGGTCTTGCCGACCCAGTACCTGCCGACGAGGAATATGCCCGGGGCGATGCCCTTATCCTCTGTTGCGGCGGAGCAGAGCCCTGAGATGAGGTCCTTTCTTCCGAAGAACTCCGCCTCGGGGCATGTGGGGAATATGAGCTTATCCTTCATGGAGCACTACCCTGTTTTTTCCGAGCCTCTTTGCCATGTACATGGCCCTGTCGGCCCTGTTTATGAGGTCGTCTATGTTTCCCGCGTCGTGCGGAAATTCCGCCACGCCTATGCTCACGGTGGGCCGCGCCGGCTGGTCTCCGGTGGCGACCGCATTCCTCTCAATGTCCTTCCTCATACGCTCGGCTATGTCCTCTGAATCCTTCTTTGAGGTGTGCGGCAGTATCACGGCGAATTCCTCGCCCCCGTATCTTGCAACGACATCCATGGACCGCACGGCGTCCCTTATTGAGCGCGCAACGCTTTTGAGGACCTCGTCCCCGACCGTATGGCCGTATCTGTCGTTAAAGCCCTTAAAATTGTCTATGTCTATTATGAAGGTCGTAAAGCACTCGCTGTGCCTCTTTACCCTCTCTATCTCCTCAAATATCCTCTCGTGAAAATATCTCCTGTTAAAAAGGCCCGTAAGCGGGTCCGTCATTGAAAGGAGTTTAAGCTCCTCGCTCATGCTGTAGTATGCGCCTCGCTCAAGGGCGATGGATGCGTAGTTCGCGAATGTGACGAGCAGATGCAGGTCTTCCTCCGAGAACACCTCTCCCGAGATCTTGTCCGCTATGTTTATAACCCCTATCACCCTGTTGTCAAACTTAAGCGGCAGGGAGATAAAAGACTTTGTCTTGTAGGCCGGCATGTTTTTGCGCGCAGGGGCCTCGCGTTCAATGTCCTTGACGACAACAGGGATTCCGTTCGCGACAGTCGCCCCGCTTATGCCCTCCCCGGCCTTAATCCTTAAATCTTCCGTGATCTTCTTGTCAATCCCGACCGACGCCTTTACGCAGAGGACGTTGTCCTTGCTGTCCAGTATCATTAAAGTCCCGCGCTCCGCGCCCACAAGCTCCGACGACTTTGCGAGTATGGTCTCGTAAAGCTCCTCCCTGTCAAGCACGGGCGCAAGGGACCTGTATACCTCCTCAAGGGCATTGAAGCTTTTGAGCCTGTTCCGCTGCATGAGATCTGATTCGGCGGCCGGCTGGGACATGAGGTAGAGGCACTTAAGAAAAGGGACCGCAAGATTGTTTATGATGTTGGGGATTGAGAAAACGGAACGCGCCGGGATCGTCTTAAGCCTCTTTCTAAGCTCCATCAAAGACATGCTGTCAAACGCAAAGGCGGCGGTGCCTTCAAAAAACTCCTTTTCCTCGCTGCCGGAAAGATACGCATGCCCTCCGATGACCACAAACGAGCAGTTGACGTCAAGGAATACCGGCACGGCGAACACATACTGCCTTGAGTGGCATTTGTATATGTAAATCTTGCCTTTTTCAAGCACCTGCGAGATGGCCTTTGAGTAGACCTCCCTGCACTTATCCGCTCCGTTCTTATGCGACCTTATAGCGTCGCACACGGTGGTCTCTTTTTTTGACTGCGCAAGGACGTTGCCCCTCCTGTCATAAAGGGAAATCGGGACATCCAGAAGGGCAGAGAGGGCCTCTTGAAAATCTCTCCAAAGCAACAGGTTTATAGGCTCGGAAACAGCCTGAGCCGCTTTGTCTGAAAGGCCTTGCCTTGTCTCTGTCTGTAATCCAGTGTTCATTGACTACGATACTTTTCTATTTGCCCTGAACGCCTCAGAATGATAGACAAACAACGGCAGGTGTCCGGAAATTGACACCTGTATTTTATCAAATACTGTATATTAATGCAGACCCTGATAAAAACAAGCACTTTCTTATACTTGCATAACATATAAACATAAAAAACACAACCATTTTTTAAGATTTTTTTTGCGCGGTCGGGATAATGAGGCGGGCGGGGGGGTAGCTTTTTTTTACTTTATGCGGCCCTTGCCCTTCCAAAAGAGCAATATCGGGCTTGCGATGAAAATAGAGGAGTATGTTCCGACAATTATGCCGACAAAAAGGGAAAGCGCGAAATCATGTATCACCTCGCCTCCGAAGAAAAGCAACGCAAAAAGGGCGATAAGCGTCGTAAGGGAGGTTACGATGGTTCTGCTTAAGACCTCGTTTATGCTCCTGTTAATAAGGGGTATCAGCTCCTCTTTGGTTCTTTTTCTTAAGTTTTCCCTTATCCTGTCAAACACCACAACTGTGTCGGTAAGGGAGTACCCGGCTATCGTAAGAAGCGCCGTGACCACAAGAAGCGACATCTCCTTGTTGAATATGTACAAAAACCCCATTACAACGAGCACGTCATGGAATGTCGCCACGACGGCCGCAACGCCGAACCTGAACTCAAACCTCCACGCGACATACACAAGTATGCCGAGAAGCGACACCCCGACCGCCCAGAGCGCGTCTGTCTGGAGCTTTTTCCCCACAGTCGGCCCAACCTCGCTCAGGGATTCCACATTGTAGGGATTGTCTTTAAGGTTGGCTGAAAAGACATCTCCTATTGACCTTGAGATTGCCGCAAGGTCGCCTTCGGTCCTTTTAATCCTTACAAGCAGCCTTGTCGGCTCCGCGAACTGCTGGAGGTTCGCATCCTTAAACCCGGCATTCTCAAGCATCTTCCTTACATCCTCAATCACGGGCGGGGTTGCGAACCTGTACTGTATGGCGACGCCGCCGGCGAAGTCCGTGCCGAGGTTCGCCCTGCCGAGGGGTATTGCCAGTGCGGCAACGACCCCTATGAGGCACATTATCGCCGACACTGCGAACAAGACCCTGCGCTTGCCCAAAAAATCTATTTTTGTATCCCCGAGTATGTTCATTATTTCCCTTAGATGCTTATGCTTTTAACCCTCATCTTTTCATTCTGGATGTCAAAGACAATCTTTGTCCCGACAAGGGCCGTGAACAGGTTTATTATTATGCCGAGGCTTAAGGAAACCGCAAAGCCCTTTATGGGGCCGCTGCCGAACTGAAAAAGCACCGCCGCCGTTATAAGCGTCGTCACATGCGAATCAATAACCGTCCATAACGCCCTGTCGTACCCGGCATTTACGGCTGAACGCGGCGTCCTGCCCGCCTTAAGCTCCTCTTTTATCCTCTCAAATATCAGGACATTTGAATCTACGCCCATTCCGATTGTAAGAATAATGCCCGCTATTCCGGGCAGCGTCAGCGTTGAACTGAGCGATGCCATCGCGCCAAGCAGCATTACGATGTTCAAAAACATCGCAAAATCAGCGACCAGCCCTGAGAACTTGTAATAGACGAGCATGAATAAGAGGACTAAGATTCCGCCGATAACGGCGGCCCTTATGCCGGTCCTTACCGAGTCGGCCCCGAGCGTCGGGCCGACGGTTACGTTCTGTATGATGTTTACGGGCGCCGGCAGCGCCCCCGCCCTTAAGACTATCGCAAGGTCTCCCGCCTCCTCGTACGTGAATGCGCCCGATATCTGCGCCCTGCCGCCGCCGATCGCCTCTTTTATCTGTGGCGCGGAATGCACGACCCCGTCAAGCACTATTGCGAGCCTTTTTCCTACATTCTCCCGCGTTATCTTCTCAAACACCCTCGCGCCGTTCGGGTCAAACGTAAGGGAGACATAAGGTTCGTTGTACTGCGTGTCAAATGCGACCCGCGCATCAGAGAGCGCATCCCCGGTAAGAAGCACCTCCCTGCCCACGAGATACGGTATCTTTTCTCCCTCAGGCGCCCCGGCGGGCCTGCCCTTTATCTTTTGCCTCGGCTGCTGATAGAGTATCTCCGTCTTGAAAGGCAGCATGGTGCTTAATGCCTTGCTCGGGTCCATTGATTCGTCCACGAGCCTGAACTCAAGGACCGCGGTCCTTCCGATAAGCTCAATTGCCCTTTTCGGGTCCCTCATGCCCGGCAGCTGTATGACTATCTCGCTTTCGCCCTGCCTCTGTATCACGGGCTCCGAGACCCCGAATTTGTCAATCCTGTTTCTTATGGTCTCAAGGGCCTGCGTGTGCGCCCAGTCCTTAATCCTGTCCGTCTCCTTTGCGTCAAGCCTGAACTCAAGCCTCTGTTCCGGCGCATCCGACGGGGAAAGCAGCGGAAACTCGTCTCCCATGAGTTTTTTTATCGCGTTTGCGGTTGACTCGTCGGGATAGCCTACCAATACGGATAAGCCCCGCCTTTCAACGGCCCTGAAGGGGATATTTTTTTTCTTTAACGCGTCCTCAACCGCGGTTGAAAGCATGTGCACGTGGTTTTCAACGGCCTTTGCCTTGTCCACGTTAAGCACAAGCTGCATCCCGCCCTGAAGGTCAAGCCCAAGGACTATCTTCGGGACATTATCGGCCCAGAAGCCCGGCAGGCGCCCCTTAAGCGGCGTTGACGGGAGGAACAGCCCAAGCGCCAGTATCGCAAACAGGCACATGAGCGCTATGCGCATCGCTATGCTTCGCATTTTCTTCGTTGACCCTTTTATACAAAGATGAACCCTGCGCCGGAAAGGCGCAGGGTTCTTTCGGAATTCACCTCAAAAGAACTTATGCCTTCTTCTTAAGTATTACTGCCTCTCTTGAGACCTTCACCTTCACGTTGGACGCAATCTCAATCATCAAGGTGTCGTCCTGCACGGAAACAACCTTGGCGTGTATGCCGCCGTTTGTTATGATGCTGTCGCCTTCCTTTATGTTTGAAAGCATCTCCCTCTGCTCTTTAGCCTTCTTCTGCTGCGGCCTTATCAAGAGGAAGTAAAACACGACGACTATCGCCGCAAGCGGCAGCATATTGTAAAGATACGCGTACGGGGACTGCTCGGCCGCGGGTGCGGCCTCCTCTGCGGCAAACGCAATGCTCATTAGATTTAAAAGAAACACTTTACGCCTCCTTGTTTAAAATGCCGTCCGTGCTGCTGTTTTTTAAAAAATCTTTCTTGAACGCCTCAAACCTTCCCTGCCTTATCGCCTCCCTCATGCGGTTCATAAGGGAGTTGTAGTAATGAAGGTTGTGTATCGTTGAAAGCCTCGGTGCCAGCAATTCCTTGCTCATGTAAAGGTGCCTCAGATAGGCCCTTGAGTAATTCCCGCATGTGTAGCATGAACATGCCTCGTCCAGAGGCAACCCGTCCCGTTCATATTGAGCATTCTTTATAACCAATTTCCCGGTTGTTGTAAAGAGGGTTCCGTTTCTCGCGTTCCTTGTGGGCATTACGCAGTCAAACATGTCAATGCCTATTGAGACCCCGTACACAAGGTCCTCGGGAGAACCGACGCCCATCAAATACCTCGGCGCCTCCTCGGGCAGGGCCTCAACAGAGGCCGAGGCCATCTCGCGCATAAGGGGCTTTTCCTCCCCGACGCTCAGGCCGCCGACAGCGTATCCGTCAAAGCCGATCTCAACGGTCGCCCTTGAGCTTCTTCTCCTTAGGTCCTCATACATGCCGCCCTGCACGATGCCGAAAAGGGCGGCGTTGTTGTCCGTTTTTGCCTTGGCGTCCCTGCTCCTCAGCGCCCACCGGAGCGTCAGGCCCATTGAATCCTCCACATACCTCCTGTCGGACGGATGCGGGGCGCATTCGTCAAGCGGCATGATTATGTCGGCGCCCAAGGCCGTCTGGATCTCTATCGCCCTCTCGGGCGTAAGCGCGTACCGCGTGCCGTCAATGTGGGAGTTGAATGAAACCCCCTCCTCGCTTATGCCCCGGAGCCTTGCGAGCGAAAACACCTGAAACCCCCCGCTGTCGGTAAGTATCGGGCCGTCCCAGTGCATGAAGGAATGAAGCCCGCCAAGCCCGCTGACGACATCGGCCCCGGGCCTCAGCATCAGGTGATACGTGTTCGCGAGTATAATCTCCACGCCTATGTCCTTAAGCTCCTCGGGCGTGATTGCCTTGACGGAGGCCCTTGTGCCCACGGGCATGAATACGGGCGTATTGACAATGCCGCGCGGGGTTGAGATTACGCCGAGCCTTGCGCCGGGGCCGTCCTTTTTTATCAGCTTGAATGAAAAGCCTTTCATGTCCCTATCATACAAAAAACATCGCATCCCCGAAGCTGTAAAACCTGTAGCGCTCCTTAATCGCCTCCATATACGCCTTCATCACAAGCGGGCGGCCCGCAAACGCGCTTACAAGCATCAATAGCGTTGAACGCGGCAGGTGAAAATTGGTGATAAGCGCGTCAACAAGCCTGAAGGAAAAGCCCGGATAGATGAAAAGCCCGGTAAAGCCGTTCAGCCTCGGACTGGCAAACCCGTCCAGGACCGACGCCTCAAGCGCCCTTAACGACGTTGAGCCGGTCGCGATGATCCTCCTGCCCTCTTTCTTTGCCCTTAGTATCCCGTCAAAACAATCCATTGTTATGCTGTAATATTCTGGATGCATGCTGTGTTCCGACACGAGGTCCGAGCGGACCGGCATGAATGTCCCGGGCCCGGTATGCAGCGTGACAAAACACGGCTCAACGCCTTTTTCTTTTATCTCGTTCAGCAGGCCGTCGGTAAAATGAAGCCCTGCCGTGGGCGAGGCCACGGCCCCGATGTTTTTCGCAAACACGGTCTGGTACCTGACCCTGTCGTCCGGCGTGTCCGCCCTTTTTATGTACGGCGGAAGCGGCATGTGCCCTATCTTTTCAAGGAAATCATGGGCACGGCCGAAATCCAACACGAAAAATCCCTCGTCGGTCCTGCCCAGAACCTCTGCCTGAATACCCCCGTCAAACGTTATAATGCCGCCTTTTTTAAGCCCCTTCGCGGGCCTTGCAAGGCATATCCATGCCTCTTTTTCGTTTGCCCCGCCGGCGTCTTCGGGAAAATACCGCCTCCTTACCGCAAGGACTTCAACGGCGCCTCCGGCGGGCCTTCTGCCGAAAAGCCTTGCGGGCATTACCTTCGTGTCGTTTAAGACAAGCAAATCGCCTTTTTTCATGAATCCGGCGATGTCCGAGAACCTTTTGTGAAGGATGCCCCCCGTATCCCTCTCAACGATCATGAGCCTTGACGAATCCCTCTCTAAAAGCGGATGGGCCGCGATCAAAGGCTCCGGCAGGTCGTAATCAAAATCTTTTAACAGCCACTGATTGTTGTCCATTGCAAGATAAGGCTCTTTCGGCTAAAACGCTTTAAGCCTCGTGCCCGGGTAATAGTGCTTAAGGATTTCCTTGTACGAATAGCCGCTTGCCGCCATGCCCTTTGCGCCCCACTGGGAAAGCCCGACGCCGTGGCCCGCCCCCCTGCCCCTGAAGACAAACGAGCCGCCTTGCTTTTCCGCCTCAAAGAGCGTGCTCTTGAGCTTGTCGTATCCGAGGATTTTTCTCAAGTCCTCTCCGCTTATCCTTATCTCCCTTGAATCCGCGTCCCTTATGACAAGCGTTTTTATGCGTCCTGCGCGCGTCGTTGAATCAATCATGACGACATCCGGCTCCGCCAAGGCATGGCCTGCGGCGTTTAAAAGGCCCTTAAGGGCCTCAGCCGGGACGCTCAACTCCCACTGAAAATTCGGGGCCTCGCTGTCGTGGCTGCTTTCAACCCGCGTCAGATACGGATAATCCTTTTTCCAGACATCCTCGGAGGAGTCCGTCTGTCCGCCTGCGTTTGAGTGGTACGCGGCAAGCGCCGGCTCGCCGTTGTAAGCAAGTATCATTCCCCTTGTGTCATTCACGGCCTTTTTTGCGGCCGCATCCTCAGCAGCCGCGCCGCCGTAGACCTGCCCGAGAACGGTCCCCTGCAGGTGATACGGCTCGTCCCGCCTCTTTGACCTGTTGTAAAGCGCGTATGTCCTTGCGATGACCGCCTGCGCCTTCACGGCCTCAAACGGCCATTTCGTTGAGATCTCCCTGCCTATGATGCCCATTACGTACCATTCAACGGAGACCTCGTTTACGAACAAAACGCCGTCTTTTGAATCAAGTATGTGCATCTCGCCCCTGTAGGGCCTTGAGTTGACATGGATAAACTCCTGCCTGGGCCTAAGGCGTATGGGAAGCCTTGCGTTTTTTCCGTTCGCAAAGATCCAGCCCGCATCGCCTTTTTTAATCTCAACAACATCCGCCGCCTGCCGCGCGCCTTTTACGACAGCGGCCTCGCCGTCCTTTATGGAATAGACCAGCACCTTTATGCCCTGCCCTCCCAGGGCCTCCCCGGGCAAGGCCTTGATGCAGGCCTGCGCGATAAGGGCCATGAAAAAGACCATGAGGATTCTTAAGTATTTGCGAATGGCCATTGCTTAAAAGCGCCTCATCGCATAAAGCAGGACAAGTCCCGCTATCATGCTTATAAGCCCCATTATCCTCAGATGCGCGGCAGAGGTGTCCTGCATCTGCAGGGCCCAGGACTTGACCTTTTTCGGAAATGCGAAATAAGGTATGCCCTCAAGTATAAGGAGCGAGCCTAAGACCGTTAGTATGAACGCCATGTTTTTAGCGGGTCAAAACGCCGTCGGGCATCGGCCGAGACATCAACCAGAGTCTGTTGAAGGCGAAACAATTTAGGCTATCTCGTATCTCTCCAGATGGAACCTGTCCACCTGCTCTATCAACACCTTTTTCCCGAATCTCTTTTCAAGGTCGTCAATGGGGGAACGGTCTTTTTGGAGGGCCCCGGCTATCTCGGGGCTTACGGAGAGCGTCAGTTTCCTGCCCGCCAACAACCTTAATTCCCTTTTCATCTCCCTGTATATCTCCATCAGCACAGTGTCCCTTGCCTTTACGAGGCCGTTTCCGTCGCAGTACGGGCATGGCTCGCACATGGACTGGGAGAGGCTCTCCCTTGTCCTTTTCCTTGTCATCTCAACTATGCCAAGCTCTGAAATCTTCAGTATGTTCGTCCTTGCCTTGTCCGCCTTGAGCGCCTCTTTAAGCGCGTTGTAGACCTTTTCCCTGTCCGCGGTCCGGGCCATGTCAATAAAGTCTATTACGATTATCCCGCCGATATTCCTAAGCCTTAACTGATAAACTATCTCCTTGACCGCCTCAAGGTTTGTCTTTAATATCGTCTCGTCGGAGCTTTTTTTGCCGACATATTTGCCCGTGTTTATGTCAATCGCGGTAAGGGCCTCCATCTGGTCTATCACGATGTGGCCGCCCGAGCGCAGCCATACCTTTTTTTCAAGGGCGGCGGTTATTTCAATGTCAATGCCGTGCGCGTCAAATATGTCCTCGTCCTTTTCATAGAGCTCAATCCTTGCCTTAAGCTCTGGCATGAACTCCTCAATGAACCCGACCGCCTTTTCGTATTCGTCCTTTGCGTCTATTACAAGCCTTTTTACATTCATGCTAAAGAGGTCCCTTACGGTCCTCAGCGTAAGGTCAAGCTCGCCTGAAATAAGGGAAGGTGTGGGAAAGGTGTCTCTCTTTTTCAGGATGCTCTTCCAGAGCTTTACGAGGTAATCCATGTCGGCCTCTATCTCTTGGCTTTCCATGCCCTCGCACACGGTCCTTATTATGAAGCCGTATCCCTGATATTTCGTCCTCCTGAGCCTTGATACGATCTCCCGGAGCCTTTTTCTTTCCTTTTCGCTTGATATCCTCCTTGATATGGCCGTCTTTTCATATGTCGGCATGAATACGAGGTACCTGCCCGGCAGGGACACATAGGAGGTAACCCTTGCGCCTTTTGTCCCGATAGGCTCCTTTGCCGCCTGCACCATTATCTCCTGCCCCTGCTTAAGCACATCCTGTATGCGGGCCCTGTCCTGCCTCTCGTCCCTGTCCTCTTCCTTGTCCTCCTCAAGGTCGTCGGTTGAGGCGCCTATGTCCGAGACATGGACAAAGGCCGTTCTCTGGAGCCCTATGTCTACGAACGCGGACTGCATGCCCGGGAGCACCCTTACGACCTTTCCCTTGTAGATATTGCCGGTGATGCCCCTGTCTTTTGCCCTCTCCGTGTACGCCTCAACAAGCTTGCCTTCCTCAACGAGGGCGACGCGCGTTTCAAAGGGGTTTGCGCTGATAAATATTTCCGTTGTCTTGCCGTTTGTCATTTTCTTAAATGGGGTGCCCGCGCTTCCCATTGCACTTGAGAGCCTGCGGCTCCATGCAACGGGAACCATGCCCGCCGCTTTAGCCGCTCGGGGAACTCAAACCCTGCATGGGCAGGGCAAATATCAATAATATAACGCTACCATCAAAATTCTCCGTCATTTATGGCGGAGAATTTTAAATATAGTCGGTCTTAAGGCGGGTCTATTAATGCACGGCCCTTATCTTTAGGACGGGTACGAGGGAGGCGGCTTGCCTTGATATCCCGAAGACGGCGGAAACGATGTGCTCCGGCCTTACGCCGGAGCCTTCGTTAATGCTGATCTTCAGCGCCATGTCTTCTGTCAATTCAATGGCCGAGACGGCGGGCCTTAAGTCAATCTTTTTTACGGCCCCGCCCTTCTCTATCTCCGCAATGAAAGTCTGACTGCCGAGAAAATCCCTTATTAACCCGTCAATGCCCAAGGGCACTGCCTTAAGCGCCCCGGGACCGGTGTCTTCGCCTGATGTTTTTGTTTTATCGGTACTGCTCAGTTTATCAAAAAATCTGTTTAAAAAAACATAATACTCAAACATCTTAGCAGAGGCGGCTGAATCTTTCAAGGCCTCATCCGAGACCTCCAGAATCTTTAGCCCGTTTGGAAGCGTCGTATTAAGCCTTTCCATGATCACGCTGTTTTCCGGTTTGCCGCCGCCTTCTTCTATTTCCACGTCCATGCATTCATCCAGGCTCTCGGTTCCTACAGGCAGGGCCTGCGAAAAAGAAAGCCTCGGCTTTGGATGAAATCCGCCCGAGTATCTCAGGTTGACGCCCGCCCTTTTAAACGCCCTCTGAATGGCGCTGCCCATCTCAAGGTGGCTTAAAAACCGCACATCCCCCGTCTTTGAAAACCTGAGCCTTTTTTTGAAGACCTTCATTGAAGCGGCCCTCGGGGCGCAAGGCGCCGGGTCCGCGAAAGGCGCGTCTTTCTTTACCGGCCTGTTCCTTATCTTTTTAAAATCGCAAATCCCGCACGATGAGCACACGCCGGTCTTGCAGTCAGGGGTTTCAGCCAAGGCAAGGGATTTTTGCCATTCATCATGCAGGAATTCCTTTGTCGCGCCCGTCAGGAGGTGTTCCCATGGGAGCGTCTCATCAAGGCCTCTGTCCCTGTGGCAATAAAAATCAACGGACAGCCCCGCCTCCTTAAACGCCTCCTGCCAGAGGTTAAAGTCAAAGCAATCGCCCCATCCGTCAAATCTCGCGCCTTTTTTAAATGCCGCGATAAGCGCGTCTTTTACCCTTCTGTCCCCCCTTGAGAAAGCGCCTTCAATCTCGCTCATGCGCGCATCGTGCCACTTTAGCTCAATGCCTAAAGAGGACAGCCTCTTGCCGAGCGCGGCCTGCCTTTTTTTGGCCTCGTCAAGGGGAATCTGCGCGGTCCACTGAAACGGCGTATGCGCCTTTGGAATAAAGCTTGCAACACTTATGGTTATCTGGGGGGAAAACCCAATGGCCGCTGTTTTTGCGGCCTTTTTTATCCGGCCCGCGAGCAGGGCTATGTCCTCAACGTCCTTATCGGTCTCTGTGGGCAGGCCGAGCATGAAATAAAGCTTAACCGACCTCCAGCCGAGGCTAAAGATGTTTTCAATCGCCGCCAAAAGGTCTTGCTCGGTTATGCCCTTGTTTATAAGGCACCTTAGGCGCGGGCTGCCTGCCTCAACCGCAAGCGTAAAACCGGTTTTCCTTACCTTTTTTATCTCCCCAGCGACAGTGGGGCTTAATGTTCCGACCCTGAGCGAAGGCAGGGAAAGCGCGATCCTTTCGCATGAAAAACGCCTCATAAGCCCGACAATAAGGGTTTCAATAAGTGTATAATCTCCGGTTGAAAGGGACAGGAGCGATACCTCGTCATAGCCCGTTGCCTTAAGGGTTTCGTCTATTATCTTGATTATGTTTTGCGCAGACCTCTCCCTCGCGGGCCTGTAAATCATGCCCGCCTGACAGAACCTGCATCCCCTCGTGCACCCCCTTGAAATCTCAACAGTGCATCTGTCGTGTATCGTTTCCGCAAAAGGGACGATCGGCCTTGTAGGCAGGGGCAAAGCGTTCAAGTCCGGTATCGTCCTTTTCCTTACGAACTTATATCCCTCAACGAGGGGCTTGATTTCCTTTATGGTTGAATCCTCTTTGTAGAGGACCTCAAAGAATTCGGGCACATAAACCCCTTCAATTGAGGCGAGTTTTTTTAATATGCTACCCCTTGTTTCCTTGTTTTTTCTGCCTTCCATCACGCAATCGGCTATTTCAAGGGCCGCCTCCTCGCCGTCTCCCAAAAGGAACGCATCAAAGAACGCGGCGACAGGCTCTGGATTGAACGCGGCAGGCCCTCCGCCTATCACAAAAGGGCCGTTTTCCGGCCTCTGGCCGGACAAGAGCGCGATCCCTCCGAGGTCAAGCATGTTCAGCACATTCGTATACGAAAGCTCGTACTGAAGCGAAAATCCCATGATATCAAGGCAATTCAAGGGTATGCCGGACTCAAGGGTTTTTAGCCTTTCCCCTTTATCCCTTAGAAGCCTCTCCATGTCGGGCCACGGCGCAAAGACCCGCTCGCAGGCTATAGCCTCCCTTGAATTAAGCGTCTGATACAGGACCTGAAGCCCAAGGTGGCTCATGCCCAGCTCATAGGCGTCGGGAAAGCCGAGGCCGAACTTAAGGGCAGTCCTTGAGAGGTCTTTTTTTACGCTGTTTATCTCGCCCCCGATGTACCTGCTCGGTTTTCTTACAAGGCTTAGATAGTCTTTTATGTTTATCTCTTCCATAATTCCTTTAATGATTATATCCGCGTTTTTCAGGCACGCATACCCCGCACTTAAAGCACCTGCCGACATCGCAGGCAGCCGTGGGGGAGGCCCCAAGGGACTTTTGATGCTCATTCCACAAAAACCCTTTTTTTACGCCGTGGTCAATCAAATCCCACGGCAGTATTTCGTCTTTTTGCCTCGGCCTGTACGCCGACCCCTCCATAAACGGCCTGTTTTTTTTGACTGCCTTTGCAAGGCCCTCTGCCTCTATGTCCGAGATAAACGCCCCCGCCCTCCTATCCGCCCTTGAGACATAGGCCTGGGCAAAAGAGGTGCGCGGCGAGGCTATGGTTAATTTAAAGCCCTTTTGCCTCAAAAGGGCTTTTTTTATGATTGAGATCCTTTTTTCAATCACATCCACCCTTTCAAAGGCGCTCCACTGAAAAGGCGTAAGGGGTTTAGGGATAAACGGATTTATGCTTAAGGTTATCTCGCATTTTTTCAAGATGCCTTTTATGTCCGTTGAAAGGGACGCTATGGCCTCAGCGTCAAGGTCCTCCTCCTCGGGCAGGCCGACGAGAAAATACATCTTAATCTTGTTAAACCCCGCGTCCTTTATGAGCCTTGCCGCATGGAGTATCTCCGCCTCGCTTATGTTTTTGTTTATCACGCCCCGCATCCTCTCCGAGCCTGCCTCAGGCGCAACCGTTATCGTTGAATAGCCCGCCTTTTTAAGGAGCGTTAAAAACCCCTCGTCAAGCATGTCAAGCCTCAGGGAAGATAATGTTGCCTCTGCATTAAGCCCTATCGCGCACTCAAGCACCTCCCTGATGTGGGGATGCTCTGATACGGCGGCGCCAACGATGCCTACCCTGTTCGCAACGCCTGTTGAATCATCGCCCTTATTAAGCATGTTAAAAGAGTCTTTTATCTTATCAATGCCCCTCCACCTCGGCGGCAGGTACAAGAACCCGGCCGCGCAGAACCTGCAGAGCCTCGTGCATCCGCGCTCAACCTCAAAAAGCGTTGCGCCCGCGAATAAGGCCTCCGGGGTCTTTACAAAGCTCCGCGGGATTTCGTGCCTTTCAAGATTTGTTACGCTGTTTTTCGCGGCCAGGACCTTTTTTTTCGCGCCGGTATTTATGCTTACTTGCCTTATGCCCGTCCCGTCAAATTCATAGTCATACAAGGCCGGCACATATATCCACGGGATCTCGTCAAATCTCTTTATAAGCTCGGGCCTCGGCGCCCCTTCATTTGCAAGCCCTCCAGCCATATCAATAATTGGCCTTAAAAACCCCTCTGCCTCGCCTATTGAAAATATGTCAACAAAGCGGGCCAGCGGCTCGGGGTTAAGCGACGGCGCGACACCGCCCGCGAGCACAATGGGTTTTAGCGTTTTTCTCGCCGAAGACTCAGCCGGGATTCCGGCAAGCCTCAAGATCCTTAGGACATTCTGATAATCATCCTCAAACGCGATTGAGAACGCGACGATGTCAAATTCCTTCAATGGTCTTTGGGATTCAAGGGAAAACAAGGGGGTTTCAGACCTTTCAAATTCAAGGCATTCCTCATCATCCGGCAGGAATGCCCTTTCGCACACGCACGCATCAATGCCGTTAAGGAGGTGATACACGGCCTGGAAACCCAGATTTGCCATTCCGAGGGGGTATGAGTTCGGATAAACAAGGCAAACGCTGAGCCTGCCTCCATGCTCCTTATAAACAACGCCCGACTCTTTTAAGAGGCGCTCTCTTGCCTTTTTTCTAAGTTCCCAGATTTTTGAATTGACCCCCTTTTCTTAAAATTATCCCACAGAAAAGAGAGGCTTACAAGCAATGCAATGGGATTGACGGAATGGTTTTTACGCGGGCTGCCGAATAAAACGCATTATCGGCAATACAGGGCCTATCAAAAACCCGCAATAAGCCCCATGGCGAACGCCGGAAATATCAAAACCTTAATAGGAAAAAAACTTACCGCTTACGCCTAATCCGCCTGCCGCCTGAGGAATGTCGGCGTATCATATTTGTCCTCGTCGTCAACATTGTAACCGCCGAGCTTTCCGAGCCGCCTTATCTCGCCCGCCCGTAGCTCCGCCGAGCGTTCCCTCCTTATGACCGTCGGCACATCAAGGTCTTCAATGATGGTCGCGGGTTGTATTGCCTCG
>JBBTGV010000099.1:0-4312 GCA_038041305.1 Deltaproteobacteria bacterium
TCCTTGCTTACTCTTTTTCCCGAAAGAAAGCAAAGTGGCGCGCCTGGAGGGATTCGAACCCCCGGCCCACTGCTTAGAAGGCAGTTGCTCTTTCCGACTGAGCTACAGGCGCATTGACTTTTACAACATCGCTTAAATACTATATTTTATTGATAATACGCTGTGTTAGCCTATTACGTTTTTAACTTGACTGTTTCCCAATGTTGCCCTATACTTCCCACAGTATCCCTGTTTTTCCTTATTTTTACTTACACTAAACTTACACCCCATGGCATACATTTATAGGCGAAAGAAGTATTATTGGGTCGGATACCGGGAAGGCGCAAAAGAGATTCAAAAATCCCTTAAGGTCACCTCCAAGGACGCCGCCAAGATACTTCTGGCGGAATACCAATTAAGAGAGGCCCGACATTACCACGGTTCTAATGCTATCTTAATCGACAAAAATCTTCAAGGGCTTTTCGAGGAGTTCATTAGGGTTAGGTCCGGAAGGGAAAAGACAAGAAAATGGTATGAATACTGCCGGGATTACTTTCTTGAATATTGCGTTGATAAGAATCTTCAACGGGTTCGTGATATCAATATTTCCGTGATTGAGGAATTTTACCATAAGCGAAAGAGCGAGGCCCCGGACGGCGCCAGGTCGAACATGCGGGCGCTGAGGGCCCTTTTTAACTATGCGGTAAAAAAAGGGTATGCGCACTCAAATCCCGTAAAAGCCGTTAAGATTGAAAAGTCTGTAAAAAAGATTTTCCGCGACCTGTCTATCTCGGAGGTAAAGGCCCTGTTTGCCGCCGCAAAGATGCACGGCAGGGCTTATTACCCCTTATTCGCTACAGCCTATTATGCCGGGCTCAGGGCAAGCGAACTTGTTTATCTGGAACCTGGCGATATAAATTACAAAGAAGGCTATGTCTATGTTCGCAGTAAAAAAGAGAACCCTATTAAAGATCATCAAGAACGAAAAATACCACTCAACAACAGACTCTGTAAAATTTTGACCGCACTACGGCCGACAGGTAAGTGGCTTTTTGAAACGAAAAACGGGACACCCCGTTTAAACAACTTGAATAGGGAGATCAAAAGAATAGGGAGAATCGCCGATATAGACGTAAAAGGATTACGCTTGCAGGTGCTGCGTGAAACCTTCGGGAGCCACCTCTTGCGGCGCAAGGTGAGCGTCTATCTCGTAAGCAAGTATCTCGGTCACTCGAGCGTGGATGTCACAACGCGCCATTACGCGCACGTGCCCATAGAGGAAACCCATGAAGAGATCAATCTGCTTTAGGGGTTAAGATAGTGAGGGCTTTTTCCCCTTCCGGTAGATTACACCGCGTCAAGACTCTCCTCTATAACGACCTTTGCGGGCCCCTTATCAGGCGAAGGCAGGGTGAACTTGCCGCCGCTTGAAGGCACTACCTCAAACTCTATGTAATAGGTCCCGGCCGTATCCGTGTCGTTCGTCTGCCAGCGGTATTCAAACTCCCCCTTGTTCGTGGTCTGGTTAGCGATGACGATGCCTGCGGATTGGCGGTTTAGCTTCAATGTGCCGGCTGAGGTGTTTTTCATCGTGGCTACGATCGTGGCGCCGCTGAGATCTATCAGGTTCCCGTCCGAGTCCTTGACCGTTACGCGATAATAGGGCTGGAGGTCGTTCTTTACGAGATACAGGGATTTTATCATCACACACTCCTTTTTTGTTTATCCACGACAAAAACACGCCTTTGCGTTTCGCGTTGAAATATCTTTCGGGAGATATCTGTTAAAAACTTTTGCCCTTCTGTTTTCAATATCACTTCAGTTCCGACCGTGTTGGCATATTCCTGAAGCACCTCTACAGCCAACACTACGGCTTCATACATATCAATTTCCGCGCCACCGGCGACAGTCTGCTGTTTAAAGGCAATCACTGCCTGGGCCATTGCATAAAGGATGGCCTCGTCAGATATGCCAATATTTAAGCCCAAAGATGCCGCCGCTTCGGCGGCAACATTAATAGCCTGATATTGAGACAATACCGCGGCAAAGGTTGTGCCGGCGTTCATATCTATGTTGCCGCCGTCGCTCATGCCGGCGCCGATGCCGAAGCTTACGGATGGGTAAGCGATAAAGTTTCCGGCGTTCGTCATGCCCATACCGAGGCCGAAGCTCACGCTTCCATCGTAGGTTGCCCCGCCCGCCGTTATCTCATCAGCCCCAATATCCCATGTCCCGCTTCTTGTCGCGCCGTCAATATCGGTCGTGAAGGTTGCGGACAAATCCGTGCCCACGTCCTTCAAGGCGGATGAGCTTCCGATATGATAATTTTCCGAACCAGCTGTTACGTTCGTGAAGTATGCGCCTGAGCTTGTTGAATGAGCGATGCTCTGCAGGCCGCTTGTGCCCGTGGTATCCGAGCTTGCGTTTGTCGTGAAGGTCGTCCATGTCCCGCTTACGGAGCTGTAGTCTGTAGTGTTTGCTCCAGCGTAACAGTTCTTAACGCCGACGACAACACTACTTGAATCTTTGCGGATGCCGTAGGTCGTATTATTGCATACGGTGCAATTATAGATTTCCGCAATGGCGGGAGCATAACCAGATGTCAACAAGATCCCGTAATTGCCGCACTTATAGATGATAGAATTTATGAGATAAAGCGGATAGCCCGTAGACCCGCACCGGCCCAAATAAACGCCATAAGCCCCGTTGTCATGCGTCAAAAGTGAGTCAATCAAAATATACGGAGATGCCTCCATCGCGGTATCATTGTCGCAGACCAAGCCGCTATATCCCGCCGTTACCGCTTTCGTCTCAAGACCGATTATCCTCACATGGCTTTCGCGCACTCGGAGAGGCTGTGCTGAAGCAACGACTAATCTGTAGCCTGTGCCTGCAACGCCAGTATGCCTTTCTGCTGTCGGCGTGTAAATCTTAATATACCTTGTCGGGTCAGTTACCCAACCGCTAATAAGAACGGCCGTTGTATCCTGAAAGTTGTAGCACTCCGCGACCTCAATGGTATCGGCGGTTACAAGGTCGCCGTTCCTTGCGGCCTCCCACGCGGACAGGGAGGTGTAATCCCCACCGCTTGACTTGATTGTTTTTATAACCTCGGTCGGCAAGGCCTATCCTTTTATCGCCAGTAAATTCATAAACTCAAGCTCTGTTAGCGTAGTCTTTCCGTCAACGAACGCTATCGCATCAACATTAAGAGAATACTTCCGGCGTATTGTTTCTACGCAGGCAAGCCCTTCAACCGTAATGATACTAACCGAGCCGCTTAACTGGATTTGCCCTGTCGTGGTCGGCATCATAGCGGGTATGCCGTCATACGGCGGATATGCGTCCGCAGAAGTCATCTCGTTCCACCGATCAACAGAGATATCCATCGCCAACACCTCAGACCGCGTGCCGATAACGGCTGGCAAAAACACCCAGTCTATGTTCTCTCTCCCTCCCGCCGTCCACCTCGCACATAAGGCCTGCCAATCTTGCGCGTAATACTCCCGCTGGAGTATCCGTGTCACAGTTCCTTCATGCATCGTTTGATACCCATTATCAACGGGCATCCCCGCTACAGAGATTTTCAAGAAAGCGGGCAATCCTTCCTCCCCTCCCCATACGTGCCCGTCCGCCATAACAACCACGATATCCCCGCGCTTATAGCACATCGCGTCTTTTGACGGATTAGGGTTAGCGGAATCAACCGCCTTTATCAAAAATTCAGCCATTAGCTATTCTCCGTCGAAAAAATGGGCATGTAAAATTCACAACAATCCCCGTCCTCCGGCTGGCCGTAAATCTTTGACTGGAAAAACCCTTCTCGGGCGATGAATCTCTTGCAGAGGCCGCGGACGGGACAATCAGCACTGTTTATGCACATAGAAGTGTCTGCCATGTTACGCCGCCGCCGCCGAACAGGTAACCGTTACATTGAGCGTATCGCCGGACACGACCGCCCTCGACGCGCTGAAATCGCCCGCGCCTAAAAGTGTGCCCGTCGTGCCTGAGGCGGCCGAGCAGAGCATGATGCCGGCAACGGTTGCGGTCGCGTTGATGCTGAAAACAGCCTTGTTCGCCGAGTTGTCAACGGATTGGTTCGCTACCGTGCCGCCTTGCCACTGGGGCCTGTTTCCTGTATACGGCGTCAGTTCGCTCCAGCCCGCGTGGCTTGGAAGCGTGTCTCCCCCCGCGACAGTGCCCGTACCCTTCAAACCCACATACCACGCCGTTATCTGGGTTCCGGCCATAAGCACGGTGTTTAACACATGGTTCAGACCCTCGTTGACCGTGAGCTTCTTGATATCCACAACCCACTTTAGCCGCCCGTCCG
>JBBTGV010000100.1:0-8427 GCA_038041305.1 Deltaproteobacteria bacterium
GAGACAGTGCGTGGGAACATGGGGAAAGTGGTGACAGATGCAAGACTTATGCCTTATAGTGAAGAAGGGAAGATCTCTGGTTTTAAGATAAGCGAAATAAAGCAGGGAGGCGTATTCAGCCTTATAGGCCTAAGGGAAGGAGATGTGCTTGTAAAGGTCAATGACTATGCGATTGATTCGCCTGAAAAAGGGGTTCAGCTTCTAACCGGGCTTAAGGGTGAGACAAGCCTAACCCTTGATATTATAAGGAATAATAAGGCAAAGCAGCTTCATTACCAGATACAGTGAGGTGTTTTTGATTATGCGGCGTTTTTGCGACTCTAACGATAATTTTGCCCCGGCAGGCCTTAAACATGGAAAATATTTTATGAAAAAGACAATAATGCGGCCTGTTTTTAATGGTTTAAGGGTTGCGTCGGCATTGTTCCTGCTTACGGTATTCGCGTTAAGTTTCGCGCCGTTAAACAAGGCTTACGCCGCAAATGACGGTCCTGCCGCTAAACAGCCGGCAAATGCCAAGAAGGAAAAGATACAGTTAAACTTTGTTGATGTTGACCTTGCGACCATTGCGAACTTCATAAGCAAGATAACCGGCAAGAATTTCATTTATGACGAGAAGCTCTCAGGCAAGGTGACGATAGTCGCGCCGGCAAAGATAGATGTTGACGAGGCGTATGACCTCTTTTTGTCGGTATTGGAATTAAAGGGCTACACAACGGTTTTTTCCGGCACTGCCTACAAGATAATTCCGTCGGCAGGGGTAAAGCACGGGCCGCTTAAGATAACCGAAGAAGGCGCCGAGGTAAGGGTCAACGAGGCGTATATGGCAAGGCTCATACCGCTTAGCTTTATCCAGACCACGGACATACTGCCGGTGTTGCAGCCCCTTATCTCAAAGGAAGGCTACATATCGGGCTTTGGAAAGGGCAATACGGTGCTTCTCATTGACAATGCCCTTAACATTGAAAAGATATTGAGCATTGTAAGGCTTTTGGATGTGGAGCCGCAGATTGCGCAGTACAGGATTGAGCTTGTTTATCTGAAGAGCGCGCAGGCTGACAATATCGTGCAGCTTCTTAAGCAGATAAAGCAGCGCTCATCAAAAAAGGGCCAAAAGGGAAGTGCCCCCACGCAGGCCGTCAATCCATCGCCTGATACTCAGGATGGCGGCGCCGTTGGCGCGGCGTTCGGCGTCCCGATTGCCGATAAAAGGCTTAACGCGCTTGTCCTCTACGGAACGCCTGAGGACAACGAGGAATATAAAAGGCTCATATCCGTATTTGACGTGCCGTCTCCGGCAACAAGCTCAAAGATTAACGTCTATTACCTTGAGAACGCCGAATCAGGCGAGATTTCAAAGGTGCTTGAAAGCCTTACAAGGCCCGGTCAGGCTCAAGCCCAGCCGGGTTCTGCCGGCGACGCCGGGGGCGGGGCCGGAAAGATGGTCATTACCCCGGACAAGTCCACAAACTCGCTCATCATAATGGCCCAGCCCGAGGAGTATCAGAATCTCCTTCAGGTCATACACAAGCTTGACAGAAGGCCCAAGCAGGTCTTTGTTGAGGCGATGATAACAGAGGTGTCAATCAACAAATCCCTTGAATTAGGCTCAAAATGGAGGGTCTCCGGCACTGTCGGCGGCAATCCCGTCGCGATAGGCGGGCTTGGAAGCATTGACTCAACGTCCGTGCAGGATATCTTAAACGGCATGTCCGGCTTTACCGTGGGCGGGCTTGCGAACATCTTAACCGTGCCGATTACGAATTCCGACGGCACGACGACGGAGCTTACCGTGCCGGGTTTTGCGGCCCTCTTCAGCCTCTCGGAGTTCAAGGATGTCGTCAATGTGCTCTCAACCCCGCACATACTTACGAGCGACAACAAAGAGGCCGAGATCATGGTCGGAGAGAACGTGCCGTTTTTGAGCAAGTTTGAATCTACCTCCACGACGTCGGATTCTTCAACCGTGCTGCAGTCCATTGAGAGAAAGGACGTTGGAATAACGCTCAGGATAAAGCCGCAGATAAGCGAGGGCGACTACATCAAGCTGGACATATATCAGGAGATCTCCGCGCTTTCGTCAAGCACGCAGGCCGCCGACGTCATAACCACAAAGCGCTCGGCAAAGACATCTGTCGTGGTAAGGGACAAGCAGACCGTGGTAATCGGCGGGCTTATACAGGACAAGACCGAGGAGAACGCGAGCAAGATGCCGTTCTTGGGCGACATACCGATACTCGGCTGGCTGTTTAAGTCAACCGCGACCGGCAAGGAGAAGGTGAACCTCCTTGTATACATTACGCCCACAATAGTTAAGGATTTTGACAAACTTGACGAAATAAGAGAGAAAAAGAATCTGGAATACAAAGAAAAGCTTAATGACCCCGATGAAGAAGACGAAGACGGCGACAGTGAACGCAAAGGGGCCTATATGCTTGAAGGGCAAGACGCAAGGCAACGGTCTAATCTGTAAAAAAGGTTTTTACAAGGCTTGATCTCATATGTCCTCAAACACCTTAAATTTATCGGCAAAGACAGGGCTTAAGAGCATGGACAGGATTGAAGATGCGGATGTGGATTCCCAGTTCCTTCAAAAGCTGCCGCTTGCTTTCGTGAAGAAAAACCTCGTATTCCCGCTTAAAAAACAGGGCAACGCCCTGATGGTGGCCCTCTCTGACCCAAGGTCCTTGTATGCGCTTGAAGACATAGCAAGGGCATGCGGCATGCCGGTAACCCCGGTTGTCGTGCCTGCCGAGCAGATACTTGACGCGATACACAGGTTCTATGAAAGGACGGGAGGCTCGGCTGAAGAGCTGATAAGCGAGCTGCACGGGGAAAGCCTTGACGAGCTCTCGCGCCATTGGGACGAGCCGAAGGACCTGATTGACCTTAAGGACGAGGCCCCGATAATAAAGCTCCTTAACTCAATACTATATCAGGCCGTAAAGGAGAGGGCAAGCGACATACACATAGAGCCCTTTGAAAAGGGGGTTGACGTAAGGTTCAGGCGCGACGGGGTCTTGTATTCAATCGTAGCCCCGCCGAGGGTTATACACGACGCCCTTGTGTCGCGCGTAAAGATAATGTCAGGGCTTGACATAGCCGAAAAAAGGCTTCCGCAGGACGGCAGGATAAGGCTCCTTGTGGCTGGAAAGGACGTGGACGTAAGGGTCTCAATCATCCCGACCGCGTTCGGAGAAAGGGTCGTCTTAAGGCTCCTTGACAGGAAGGGCGGGACGGTAAGCCTTAATGAATTGGGCTTAAGCAAGGCCATCGGCAACGACATTGACGCCCTCCTCGTAAGGACAAACGGCATAATGCTCGTTACAGGGCCGACCGGAAGCGGGAAGACCACGACCCTTTACGCGTGCATAAACAGGATAAACACCCTTGAGCGCAACGTCATAACGATTGAAGACCCCATAGAATACCAGCTGAAAGGCGTGGGGCAGATACAGGTGAACGCGAAGATAGGGCTGAGCTTCGCCAACGGGCTTCGTTCAATCCTGAGGCAGGACCCCGACGTGATAATGGTCGGGGAGATAAGGGATTCCGAGACCGCGGAGATGGCCATACAGGCCTCGCTTACCGGGCATATCGTGCTCTCAACGCTCCATACAAACGACGCGCCTTCGGCTGTTACGAGGCTTGTTGACATGGGGGTTCAGCAGTTCCTGCTTTCCTCAACGATCGCCGCGGTGGTAGCCCAGAGGCTTGTAAGGGTGCTCTGCGCCAGTTGCAGGCAGGAATACGAGCCGACCGAGGTTGAGGCCGAGATGTTCGGGGGCATGAAGCCAGCCTCTCTTTTCAGGCCCATCGGGTGCGCCAAGTGTTTACGGACAGGTTACTCAGGCCAGACCGGGATATTTGAATTCATGCGCATGGATCAGGAGATGCGCTTAATAGTGCTTAAAAACTCGGACTCAACGAGCATAAAGGCTCATGCGATTAAAATGGGCATGAAGACGTTAAGGGACGACGGGCTCTCAAAGGCCTCATCCGGCGTGACAAGCCTTGAAGAGGTCATTAGGGTTACGCACGGCGAGTGAAACGCGAATATGCGGGTTTGTCTTTGTTGATATGATATAAAAGATGTTTTCCTTGCCGTTACGGATACAAACCATTTATGGCGTGTATCCGTAATTCGGTGTCTTAAAGAATCATGCCTAATGCCGAAGACCCCGGATTCCTGCTTTCGCGGGAATGACGAATTAGAAGATCCTAAACTTGCGAACATGCCGATATTCCAGTACAAGGCGTATACAGCGGCGGGCAAAGAGGCCCATGGCGACATTGAGGCCGAAAGCTTTAAGGGCGCGGGCGAGGCCTTAAGAAAAAGCGGGCTCTTCCCGAAAGAGATACTAAGCCCTGAAAAGGCGCTGGAGAAGGCGCCTTTCGCGGACATCATAAAAAAAGGCCGTTCAGTATCCGCCCTTGAGCTGGCCTCGTTCACGCGCCAGCTCTCTACGCTTCTTTCCTCAGGCTCGGCGCTCTTTGACGCCCTGGCCGTGCTCTCATCCGAGCAGGAAAACGCGGAGTTTGCAAAGGCCGTCGTCAATGTCAAGGAATCGGTCGCCGGCGGAAGCTCCCTTGCGAGGTCTCTTCAGGCCGCGCCGAAGATATTCCCTGAGATGTACGTACGCACGGTTGAGGCTGGAGAGGCAAGCGGCTCGCTTGACGAAGCGCTCTCAAGGCTTGCCGACCTCCTTGAGGCGCGGGCAAGGGTCGCGGACAAGGTCTCATCCGCCCTTATCTATCCCGCGATAATGACGGGCGTCGGGATACTGGTGCTTTTCTTTCTTTTCATATTCGTCATACCGAAGATAACCGCGATATTTGACGACATGGAGCAGGCCCTGCCCCTTATAACGAGGGTCCTCGTTGGGGTCAGCTGGCTTGTGAAGACCCTCTGGCCCCTTGGCGCGGCAATAGCGGCAATCTTATGGTGGCTCGCCCCAAGATACATAAAAAGGCCTGAGGCAAAGGCATTTTTTGACCGGCTCGTTTTTAAGCTCCCGATGATAAACAGTCTTGTAATAAAGTTCTACATGGCGTCTTTTTCAAGGACCCTCGGAAGCCTCCTCGGAAGCAATGTGCCCATACTCGTAAGCCTTGACATAACAAAAAGGGTTTTAAACAACGCCATATTCGACCCCGTCATCTCAAAGTCAATAAAGGATGTCACGGAAGGGCACGCCCTTTCCGCAAGCCTTAAATCATCGGGGCTTTTTTCCGGCATGCTTTGCCACATGATCGTAACCGGAGAAAAGAGCGGGGAGCTGCCGGGGCTTCTTTTAAAGGCGGCGGCTGTGTATGAAAAAGAGTTTGATACAGGGGTTGAGCGCGGCCTAAGCCTGCTTGAGCCTGTTCTCATACTCATAATGGGCGCAATAGTCGGGTTTGTCGTGCTTGCGGTGCTCCTGCCTATATTTGAACTTAATCAGGCCATAAGGTGAGATGTTTCTGCCCTTTTCCGTAATCCCTTTGGTTTTTAAACTGTTTTTTCGTCATTCCCGCCTCCGCAGGAATGACAACCCCCTCCGTCATTCCCGAGGCTTTAATCGGGAATGGCCGCCTGCCGTAAACCCGCATGTTTTTAACGGGTTGAGGCGGGCAATACAAAAGATATCTTCCTCTCCATCACGAACCCGACCAGTTTATCATGCGGGTTCGTAATCCAGTGTCTTTAAGGAAAACATAGGCAAAGACGCTGGATTCCTGTATGCACAGGAATGACAACCCCCACCTGTCATTCCCGAGGCTTTATGCGGGGACCCAGTGTCTTAAAGAAATCATAGGCAAGGACGCTGGATTCCTGTATGCACAGGAATGACAACCCCCACCCGTCATTCCCGAGGCTTTATGCGGGAATGGCCGCCTGCCGTAAACCCGCATGTTTTTAACGGGTTGAGGCGGGCAATACAAAAGATATCTTCCTCTCCATCACGAACCCGACCAGTTTATCATGCGGGTTCGTAATCCAGTGTCTTTAAGAAATCATAGGCAAGGACGCTGGATTCCTGTATGCACAGGAATGACAACCCCCACCCGTCATTCCCGAGGCTTTATGCGGGAATGGCCGCCTGCCGTAAACCCGCATGTTTTTAACGGGTTGAGGCGGGCAATACAAAAGATATCTTCCTCTCCATCACGAACCCGACCAGTTTATCATGCGGGTTCGTAATCCAGTGTCTTAATGAATCATATGGTATAACTTAAGCATGGCTCATCATCAGCCCGGGAGCCGAGTCTGCGCATCAACCGGCCCGGCCAATACTGCTTCAAGGATTTGCTGTTTTTAAACCCAAAGTATTAGCCCTTGCATGGTCCTAAGGGCTTAAGAGGCTATGGTCAGCCAGAGGGTTGAAGGCGCTTTAAGACCATGGCAACATACTGACAACTTGTTTATTTTATTGTAGTTTATGCATTTATTAAATACGGTTGTCCTTTTTATTAAAATTTTATTAAGGATTTCTTAAGAATCGTTAAAAAAAGTCTTGACATAAACCCGAGCTTATTATAAACTGGGCTTAATTGAATGTCTGCTGATGAAGGCAGACAGGCACCTGGGCCGGCGGTCAAGCGGGAAACAGGCTTGGCAGGAAAAAACAAAAGGCCCGAAAAGATCTTCAAGGTGCGAGGTTATGACAGCCTCAAAGAGGAAGCCCAAGACCGGGTTCCGCTTTAAGGCTATTTTTTTTGGAAAAAGAGCGGCAAGATTGGCGAGAAAAGAAAAGTCAAGTGATAACAAAGCGGATTAAACAATATCAAATGGAGGGAACAATGAAAAAGTGGTATCTACTCACAGCAACAGCCTTCCTCGCTGCTGTCGGCCTTGCAACAATGACACCTGATGCAGAGGCCATCCACAGGGGCGCGGGCGGACTCGTGTGCGGCGGCTGTCATACCATGCACAACGCGCAGGGTCAGGCAACGACTTCCACAACGACAAATACCCTTGGCGGCGCGGACGGCGGCTCCATAGTGCTCTTAAGGGCGGACATCGCCGGAAGGCAGGAGATTCATAAGCTCTGCCTCCAGTGCCACGCCTCGGACGGATCGCGCGGAACAGAGACCCACGCACCGCACGCACAGACTGCTCCAAAGGTGCTTCTTGATTCGGCAAACAGGACATGGACGCAGGACACCGCGTTCAATAAGATCGGCGCTGGCGGCGACTTCGGATACGGTTGCGCATCCCTTGCAACCGACCCGGCGGCTGCGTCATGCGGCGACACTCAGGCGGACACAACGGCTGAGGGTGCAAACTTCGCGCAGGGCCGCGCCCATTCAGTCGGCGCGACAACAGTCACGCCTCCTGGCGGCGATGCCGCGATATCGGCATTCTCCTGCACGAACTGCCATGACCCGCACGGCGTCACGGCATCAACAAGCTCGTCATACATCAACAACTATCGTATGTTAAGGATGATCCCGACGGGCTCAGGCGGCGCGGGGGTTACCCTTGGCACGGCAAACATGACAAGCTGGATCGGCGGAGTTGACGGCGAGTATGTGGCTGCCACAAACGACTACTATCCGGTTGACGTAACCACAGGAAACGACGGATCTATTGCAGCAGGCGCAGCCTCCAAGAAGGCCATCTGGCCGATGTACAGGGGCACTCTTTCGGGCACAGCGGCAACTGACGCCGCAAACTCCAACTCATACGCGGGCGGTTCAGCCGGCCTTGCAAGATGGTGCTCACAGTGCCATGACAAGTGGCATGAGACGAACGTGGTCGGCAACGCATCAGGCAATGACTGGAAGAGGCACCCGGTGGATAACCTCCTTGACGATGGAGACCAGACATCAGGCGCAGCGGTCGTGATCATCAACACAGCCAACTACGATGCCGCAACAGCTGGTAAGGCTGTCCCGGTCGCGGACGGCGCAGGATCAAACAGGGTTTGGTACCTCACGGCGCAGGGCGAGGACAGGGTATTCTGCTTCTCCTGCCACTTCGCGCACGGCGGACCTTACAACGACCTCTTAAGGTGGAACTACTCCTCAGCAGTCGGCCTCGGCACGCAGGTAGGCAATACGGTTGCGAGCGACAGGGGTTGCCAGCTCTGCCACAACAGGGGCGGCTTCTAAGACTCAGGATTAAAAGAACCAGAAACACTTCAGGCGGGGTTTGTTAGAACCCCGCCTGTTTTTTTTTGTCTTTTGTTTTTTTCGTCATTCCAGCGGTATTTGGCGGGAATGAACGCCTGCCGTAAACCCGCATGTTTTTAACGGGTTGAGGCGGGCAATACAAAAGATATCTTCCTCTTCATCACGACCCCGACCAGTTTATCATGCGGGTTCGTAATCCAGAGTCTTTTGTTTTTCGTCATTCCCGAGGCTTTAATCGGGAATCCAGTGTCTTTAAGGAAAACATATACAGAGACTCTGGTTTCCTGCCTGCACAGGAATGACAACCCC